>JAGVSZ010000142.1 GCA_019137045.1 Betaproteobacteria bacterium | reverse complement strand
GGCAGCTTGTCGTCGATCACCACCTGCATGCCGTACTTCTTCGCGTCCTCCAGCAGGCCGTTGCGCACGTCCTGCGAGAAGTTGTCGTTCTCGATCGCGATCGCGATCTTCAGCGTCTTCGGGTCGCGGCCCGCCTGCTTCGCCTCGTCGGCGAGAATGGCGAGTGCAGGGCGCAGGTAATAGTCCGAGGTATTGAGCACTGCGAACAGGTAGCGGTAGCCGTTGGTGAACAACGCCCGGTCCGCGCCGTTGCCTTCCACCATCGGGATCTTGTACTTCTCGGTGATTGGTGCGATCGCCTTGGTGAGCGGAGAACTGTACGGCCCGAGCAGGAAATTGACGTGATCCTGGTTGATCAGCCGCTCGACCAGCTGCGCGCCGCGGGCCGAAGTCGACTCGTCGTCGTAGTAGACGATCTGGAGCCGGTAATGCTTGTCGCCCACCCTGACGCCGCCCTGTTCGTTGATCGTCTTGACGGCGAGGTCGTAGCCGTCCTTGGTGTTCTTGCCGAGCGTGGCGTACTTGCCGGAGAGCGACACGGCGGCGCCGAGCACGATGGTGTCGTCCGCAGCCCGCGCGCTCTGCGCGACGCCGGCCGCCAGGACCGCCGCTCCGAAAGCGGCGACAAGAGTCCTCTCGATGTGGTTCATCGCTACCTCCTCGCATGATCGGACGCAAGCGGAGGCGCGCTCGGACGCGGCCTCGACGCGCGTCAATGCGATCCACAGCAACGCCCGTGCCAGCTCGTCGAGCCGCGGCATCACGGGCGAGAGGTGATCCGTGCCGGGCGCGCACGGCCGATTTGAGCCCGGCGGCGCACGCGGCGCGGCTGCCTTGCGCCGTCTGTCCGCGCTGCATCGTGCGCCGCGTCCGGCACGCGAGGACGGCCCAAACATGGCACGCGCGTCCGAATCGAACGCGATGGCGCCTTCGGTCATGCGGGGATGGCCCCGCATCTCGCGCGCGAGCGCGTGCCCGGCGCGCGCCTGGCATCGGCCATGGCGTTGAATGTGCGGGGTCCGGCCGGGGCGCATCCGCCCGACGGTCGAAATCCGCCGCGCCGCCACCGGCGCGGCTGCATTGCGCCGGGCGCCCGAGCGTCACCCGTCGTCGCCGCGGCGTAGAGCGTGACGATTCAAGGAGATGCATCGATGGCACGCGTGATGCTCAGGTGTCGTCATTCGCCCGCCACGCCGTATGCAACAGCGCACCCAGCCCGCGCGCTCGTCGTCACCCGACCGCCGATCGCGTCGCACCGACAACTTCGAGCGGGTCGCGCTCGTCCTGCAGGGCGGCGGGGCGCTCGGCGCCTATCAGGCTGGCGTGTACCAAGCGCTCGACGAGGCCGGGATCGAGCCCGACTGGGTGGCCGGCATCTCGATCGGGGCGATCAACGCTGCTCTGATCGTCGGCAACCCGCCCAGGCAGCGCGTCGCCCGCCTGCGCGAGTTCTGGGAACTTGTCTGCGAGCCGGCCCTCGCGCTGCCGCTCCCCGGATGGCCGCTGGACGCACCGTTCGGCGCCGAGGGACGGACCCGCGACTGGACGAGCTTTGCTCACGCTGCGCGTTCGCTCGTCCAGGGTCAGCTCGGGTTCTTCGTCCCGCGCGTGCCGCCGCCCTGGGCGCGCCTAGGCGGCGACCCGGGCGCCACCAGCTTCTACGACACTGCGCCGCTCGCCGCGACGCTCGCGCGGCTGGTCGACTTCGGGCGCGTGAACGCTGGCGCGATGCGCCTCGCCGTTGGCGCGGTGAACGTCGACACGGGGAACTTCATCTACTTCGACTCGGCGCACGCGCCGCTCGGAGTGGCGCACGTGATGGCCTCCAGCGCGCTGCCTCCCGGTTTCCCGGCGGTCGAGCTCGACGGCGCGCGCTACTGGGACGGCGGCATCGTCTCCAACACGCCGCTCGAGTACGTCCTGGAAGCCGAGCCGCGCTGCGACACGCTCGCGTTCCAGGTCGACCTGTGGAGCGCGCGCGGGCCGGCGCCGCAGAGCCTGCTGGATGTGTTCGAGCGCGAGAAGGACATCCGGTTCTCGAGCCGCACGCGCCGCGACACCGATGCGCTTGCAGGCCGCCAGCGGCTCCGCCGGGCGATCGGGGCCGCGCTCGCGCGACTGCCCGCGCCGCTGCGCGACGAGCCGGCGCTCGCGCCGCTGCGCGAGCTCGCCGGCACCAAAGTGATGAACATCGTGCATCTCATCTACCAGGGCAAGGCGCACGAAGGCTACGCCAAGGACTACGAGTTCAGCCGGGCGCGGATGGAGGCGCACTGGCGCGCCGGCCTCGAGGACTCGCGCCGCACGCTCGCGCAGCCCGGCGTGCTCGACCGCCCGAGCGCGGAGATCGGGGTCGTAACGCACGACGTGCACCGCATCGTCGACCCCGGTTCACGGGCGGGGCGGGCCCACGGAGCAACCGCACAAGGAGCCTGAACATGCGACTCGACGGGAAGACCGCGCTCGTCACCGGCGCCGGGAGCGGCATCGGCAAGCACATCGCCGAGACGTTCGTGGCGGCGGGCGCGGCAGTCGTGATCGGCGATCTCGACGCCGGCCGCGCGACCGATCTCGCGGGGGTGCTGCGCGCGCGCGGCGGCCGCGCCCTCGGCGTGCGCATGGACGTCACGAGCGAGCAGGAAGTCGAGGGCGCAGTCGCCAAGACGCTCGCCGCGTTCGACCGCATCGACGTCCTGGTGTCGAACGCCGGGATCCAGATCGTCCACCCGCTCGAGCAGTTCCCGTTCGCGGAGTGGAAGACGCTGCTCGCGGTGCATCTCGACGGCGCGTTCCTCGCCACGCGCGCGTGCCTGAAGCACATGTATGCGCGCGGCGGCGGCGGCACGATCCTCTACATGGGTTCCGTGCACTCCAAGGAAGCCTCCCCGCTCAAGGCGCCGTACGTGACGGCCAAGCACGGTCTCGCCGGGCTGTGCAAGGTGGTGGCGAAGGAGGGTGCGGCGCATGGGGTGCGCACCAACATCATCTGTCCGGGATTCGTGCGCACCGCGCTGGTCGAGAAGCAGATTCCGGAGCAGGCAAGCGCCCTCGGCATCAGTCCAGCCGAGGTCGTGAGCAAGGTGATGCTCAAGGAGACGGTCGACGGCGAGTTCACGACGCTCGACGACGTCGCCCAGGTCGCCCTCTTTCTCGCCACGTTCCCGTCCAACGCCCTCACCGGACAGGCCGTCGTCGTCAGCCACGGTTGGCACATGGATTGAGCTTCCCCGACGCGCCCTTTGAGCCGCGGGCGTACTCGAATGCGCCCGCAGGGGTGAACCCCCCGCCGGCCGGGCCCTGCTACACGCGACGCGGACCGACGCGCTTGGCGTGCGCCTGCCAGGCCCCTCACGCGGCGGTCAGCTGCCGCAGCACGTACGGCAGGATGCCGCCGTGCCGGAAGTAGTCGATCTCGACCGGCGTGTCGATGCGCAGCAGCAGCCGCGCTTCCCGCCGGGTCCCGTCCCTGCGGACGATCGCCAGGGTGAGCGCCTGTCGCGGCGCGAGGCCGGCGTCGATGCCCGCGATGTCGAACAGCTCGTCGCCCACGATGCCGAGCGCTTGCACGCTGTCGCCGCCCGTGAACTGGCAGGGCAGCACGCCCATGCCGATGAGGTTGCTGCGGTGGATGCGCTCGAAGCTGCGGGCGACGACCGCCCGCACCCCCAGGAGCTGGGTTCCCTTCGCCGCCCAGTCGCGGCTCGAGCCGGTGCCGTACTCCTCGCCGGCGAACACCACGGTCGGCCGGCCCTCGGCGCGGTACTTCATCGCCGCGTCGTAGATCGACATCGGCTCGCCCGACGGCTGGTGCACGGTGACGCCGCCCTCGACGCGCGTGCCGTCGCTCCGCGCCGGGATCATGAGGTTCCGGATGCGCACGTTCGCGAACGTGCCGCGCATCATCACCTCGTGGTTGCCGCGGCGCGAGCCGTAGCTGTTGAAGTCGGCGACGCTCACGCCGTTCGCCTGCAGGTAGCGGCCGGCCGGGGAGTCGGGCTCGATGCGGCCGGCCGGGCTGATGTGGTCGGTGGTGACCGAATCGCCGAAGATCCCCAGCGCGCGCGCCGCGCGCACGTCGCCGACCGCGTCGGGCCGGTCCGAGAACCCGGCGAAGAACGGCGGCTCGGCGATGTAGGTGGAGCGCTCCCAGGCGTAGACCTCGCCGGCCGCGGCGGGAATGGCGTTCCACAGGGGATTGCCGGTCGCGACGTCCGCGTACCGGCGGCGGTAGGTCGCCGGGTCGGTCGCATACGGCATCAGGGCGGCGACTTCCTCCTGGCTCGGCCAGATGTCCCGCAGGAATACGGGCTTTCCGTCCTTGCCGCGCCCCAGCGGCTCCGCGGTCAAGTCGATGTCGACCTTGCCGGCGATGGCGAAGGCCACGACGAGCGGCGGCGACATCAGGAAGTTCGCCTTGATGTTGGCGTGAATGCGCGCCTCGAAGTTGCGGTTCCCCGACAGGACCGCGGCGGCCACCACGTCGTTCCGCACGACGGCCTCCTCCAGACGCGGGTCGAGCGGACCGGAATTGCCGATGCACGTCGTGCAGCCGTAGGCGACCAGCCCGAAGCCGAGCCGTTCCAGGTACGGCAGGAGCTCGGTGCGCTGCAGATAGTCGGTGACCACGCGCGATCCGGGCGCGAGCGAGGTCTTGACGCGGGGCTCGACCGACAGGCCCCGCTCCACCGCTTTCCGGGCGAGCAGGCCGGCGGCGAGCAGCACCGCGGGGTTCGAGGTGTTCGTGCACGAGGTGATGGCCGCGATCAGCACGTCGCCGTGTCCGACGTCGGCCGCCGCTCCGCGGCCAGTGCCCGGCGACGCGCGCCCCGCGTTCGGGGTGGGATGGTTGTCCAGCATCTCCACTTCGTGCCGGGCGCTGCCGGGCGCGAGGCTCCGCGGCGACTGATCGCCGCCGCCCGCGGCCGGGGTGGGGGCGTCGCCCGGGGCCCCGCCCGTGCGGACCGGATAGCGCTTCGACCGCTCGCCGGCGGGCTTGCCGAAGCCGTTCTGCGCGGCCGGCGCTTCGAAGAGCTGCGCGAACCTGCGCCCGAGCGCGGGCAGCTCGATGCGATCCTGCGGGCGCTTCGGCCCGGCCACGCTGGGCGTGATGCCGCCGAGGTCGAGCTCCAGGACGCGGCTGTAGTCGCATTGTCCCGGCATCGGCATGCCGAACAGCCCCTGGGCCTCGTAGTAGGACACGAAGGCGTCGATCTCGTCCGCGGTGCGGCCGGTGATCCGGAGGTAGTCCACCGTCTTGTCGTCGACCGGGAAGTAGCCGATCGTCGCGCCGTACTCGGGAGACATGTTGCCGATCGTGGCGCGATCGGGTACCGCGAGCGAGGCGGCGCCTTCGCCGAAATACTCGACGAACGCGCCGACCACTTTCGCGCTGCGCAGCATTTCCGTGATGGTCAGCACCAGGTCCGTGGCGGTGACCCCCGCGCGCAGCCGGCCGTGCAGGTGCACCCCCACGACATCGGGCGTCAGGAGGTAGACCGGCTGGCCGAGCATGCCGGCCTCCGCCTCGATGCCGCCCACGCCCCAGCCGACCACCCCGAGGCCGTTGATCATCGTGGTGTGGCTGTCGGTGCCGACCAGGCTGTCCGGATAGTAGACGCCGGCCCGCTCGTGCACGCCGCGCGCCAGCCATTCCAGGTTCACCTGGTGGACGATGCCGATGCCGGGCGGCACGACCTTGAACCCGGCGAACGCCTGCATGCCCCACTTCAGGAACCGGTAGCGCTCGGCGTTGCGCTTGAACTCCACCCTCATGTTGAGGTCGAGCGCGTCCGGTGTCCCGTAGCGGTCGACCTGGACCGAGTGGTCCACGACGAGGTCGACCGGCACCAGCGGCTCGATCACCGCGGGGTTCCGGCCGAGCCGGCGCGCGGCGCTGCGCATGGCGGCCAGATCGACCAGGAGGGGCACGCCGGTGAAGTCCTGGAGCACGATGCGGGCGACGACGAACGGAATCTCGTCGGTGCGCGGCGCGCCGGGCTGCCAGCCGGCGAGCTGCCGGACGTGCGCCGCGGTGACCTTCGCGCCGTCGCAGTTGCGCAGCACCGATTCCAGCACGATGCGGAGCGACACCGGCAGGCGGGAGACCTTGCCCACGCCGGACGCCTCCAGCGCGGGCAGCGAGTGGAGCTTCCCTTTGCGGCCGGAAGCGAGCGCGAATTCGCGCAGCGTGCCGAACGGGTCGTGAGCCATGGTCGCCTCCTGAAGTCTCGGCGCACCGCTCGTGGTGCGCCGGCAACCGCATCATGCGCCGCGGCTGCGAGCCGGCGCACCGCACCGGCGCCCGGTTCCGCGCGTTGACCCGAGTGGCTGGTCAGTAGCCGGAGAATTCCTCGGTGCGGATGTTGTCTTCGTTCACCTTCGCCTCGGTCAGGATCTTCCTCATCGCGGCCACCATCGCCGCGGGTCCCGACAGGTAGTAGATCGGGGCCTGCATGTCCGGCACGTACTTCTGCAGCATCGCGCGGTTGATCAGGCCCGTCTCGGCCTTGCCGCCCGGCGCCTTGCCCTCGGCGACGACGGAAACGAAGGTGAAGTTCGGGTTGCGGTCGGCGAACGTCAGCAGGTCGGACGTGAAGGCCGCGCTCTGCGCCGTCCGGTTCGCGTACAGCAGCGTGATCTTGTGCGGCAGCTTCTGCCGCGTCGCGGCGGCGATGATGCTGCGCACGGGCGTGATGCCGATGCCGCCGGTCAGGTAGACCGCCGGCGTCGTCTGCGTCTTGTGCAGGGTGAAATCGCCGTACGGGGCGTCGAGCTTGACGGCGGCGCCCAGCGGCAGGTTCTTCAGGACGCGCTTGAACGCGGTGTCGCGCATGCGGGTCGCGATCATCAGGTCGCGATCGTCCGGCGCGCTCGCCAGCGAGAAGCCGCGCGTGTTGCCCTCGGCGTCCGTCTCCGGGGGGTTGATCAGGGTGAAATCCCCGAACTGCCCGGCGCGGTACTCGAAGCCGGCGGGCTTCTCGAAGTGGAAGGCCATGGTCTCTTCGGCCACGCCTTCTTTCCGTAGCAGCTTGATGTTGGATACCGGCATTTTTCCGCTCCTCGATCGATGCTTGCGCGCCGCCGGATCGGTCGCGGTGGCGCGCGGACCGGCGCACGGGACCGCGCGCCGCTCGCGGCAGCCGGCTCGCCCCCGGGCATCGGGAGCGAGCCGCGCGGCCGCGCTCAATGGAAGGACGCGAGCTTCACTTCCTTCATCCCCAGCGCCTGCGCCACGTCATACATGGCCTGATTGGTGATGCGGTGGATGGTGGCGTCGTAGTCGCCGCCCTGCTTGGCGTTGATCTGGGTCATCACCTCGTTGTGCCCCTTGTGCGAGAAGGCGACGTCGTAGAACCGCCCGGCCCAGAACGTGCCGTCGGGCGCGGTGCCGGCCTTCACCAGCGCCTTGGCGAGCTCCGCGCCGTGAAGATTCGCCGGCGCGGCCGGCAGCTCGATCTCCTCCGCCTGCAGGTACTTCACCGCCAGGCCGACGGCGACGTCCGAGCCGGCGATCCAGTCGTGCACGTTCTTCGCGCCGTACTGCTTCGTCAGCTTCGCGACCTCGGCCTTGACGGTCTTCTCGCCCAGCATCGAGACCAGCGCCTTCTCGAAGCTGAAGTGCTGCGCGCCCCCGCCCGCCTTCAGGAGCGCGGCGGTCGCCTCGAGCGCGGGCTTGCCGAGATAGGCGGGCCCGCCGTACCAGTTCATCTGCGCGCCGTGCTCCGCCGTTGCGGCGGCGGCCGGCCCGGCGGGCGCGGTCCGATTGGCTTCCTGGGCGGCCAGCGCGCCGCCCGCCACGCACAAGGCCGCAGCCGCGGCGGCAGCGGTTAGTCGTCGGGTCGACATGAGACGTTTCATGATCCTGCTCCTTTCCTGATCGTTGGGAAGACCGCGCCCGCCCCGCGGGCGCCGGGTCGCGCGCCGCGCCGCCCGGGGTCGACCGGACGGGGGCGGCACTTGGCGATAGTTTTCAAGAACCTGCCACCGCTCCGGTGAGCGGCGCCGGGCGCGCTTCCCGCGCGCGTGCGAACAGGCTCTTGCATATATATCGCGGTACGACGTATTATATATCTGAACACGATGTAACGACAAGCGCGTGACGCATCCGGCGGAGGCGCGCGGCGCTGACCGGGGTGGCCTGCGGCGCGGGTGCGACGAGGCCGCGCACCGGCGGGCGCACCGCGCACGTGGCCGCCGGCGGCGGAGGAGCACGAATCATGGAGACTGTCGCCACGGCGCCGGGGACGGCGCTGCGGGAAGCGGACGAGCGCGCGCTCGCGCGCATCTTCAGCGCCTACGTCGCCAGCGCCACGCTGTGGCTGCTGTTCGCCACCGCGGTGGGCGTGCTGCTCGCCTACAAGTTCGGCGCGCCCGAGTTCGGACCCGGGGCCTGGCTGACGTTCGGGCGGCTGCGCCCCATCCACACCAATGCGACCTTCTACGGCTGGGCCAGCGTGGCGCTGGTCGGGCTCGCCTATTACGTTGCCGCGCGCAGCTCGCGCGCGGCCCTGTACAGCGCGAAGCTCGCCTGGGTGGGGCTCGCGCTCTTCAACGCGGCCGCGCTGGCCGGCACGATCGCGCTCGATCTCGGCTTCAACGACGGCAACCTCGAGTACCGGGAATGGCCCTGGCCGGTGCGCCTCGTCTTCCTCGCCGCGCTGGTGGTCACCGCCTGGAACCTGCTCGGCACCGTCGCGCGGCGCAGCACCGCGGACATCTACCTCTCCAACTGGTACACGATCGGCGGCGTGCTGTGGACCTGCATCATCGCGGTCGTGGCGATCCTGCCGTGGTACCAGTACGGTCTCGGCCAGGTGTCGGTGTCGGGGTACTACATGCACAACGCGGTCGGCATGTGGTTCACGCCGCTCGCGCTCGGCATCTTCTACTACGCGCTGCCGAAGCTCCTCAGCCGCCCGATCTATTCCTATGCGCTGGGCGTGTTCGCGTTCTGGACCAACCTCGTCTTCTACCCGATCATCGGCGCGCACCACTTCCTGTTCAGCCCGCTGCCCTGGTGGCTGCAGACCACCGCCATCGTGTTCAGCGTGGCCATGCTGGTGCCGGTGTGGGGCGGCAGCGCCAATTTCATCCTCACCATGCGCGGCCGGCTGCGCGACCTGGTCCATTCGTACCCGCTGATGTTCATCTTCGTCGGCGTGGTCGGCTATCTGGTCGGCTCCACCCAGGGCACCTTCGAGGCCTTCCGCTCGCTGCAGGAGGTGTGGCACCTGACCAACTACACGATCGGGCACTCGCACCTCACCATGTACGGGTTCGTCTCCTTCGCGGTCTGGGGCGGGATCTACGCGCTGCTGCCGCTCGCCACCGGCAGGCCGCCGCCCCAGATCGGACTGAGCCTGCATTTCTGGATGGCGGTGGTCGGGAGCTTCATCTACGTCATCTCGCTCTCGATCGGCGGCACCCTGCAGGGACTGGACTGGATGCGCGGGCTGCCGTTCATCCAGTCGGTCGTGGACATGCAGCCGTACTACGTCTGGCGCGGGGTCGGCGGCCTGCTCATGTTCCTGAGCCACGTCGTGTTCGCGTGGAACGTCTGGCGCATGACCTGCGGCGGCGCCGGCCTGGGTGCGCGCCGCGGCGCCGTGCGCACCGGAGAGGCCACGGCGTGAACAAGCTCGTGCTCATCGCCGGGGGCTCGACGCTCGTGTACGCGGTGCTCGCCGTCGTGATGGGCGTCCTGCCCGGCATCGAGCTCTCCGGGACGCCCCCGGGCCCCGGCGTCGAGCCGCTCACCGCGCTGCAGGCCGAGGGGCGCGACGTGTACGTCGCCAACGGGTGCAGCTACTGCCATACGCAGCAGGTGCGCCCGTTGCCGCAGGACAAGGTCTTCGGACGCCCGTCCGCGCCGGGGGACTTCGCCTACCAGACGCCGGAGGTGCTCGGCTCCGCGCGCACCGGACCCGACCTGACGAACGTCGGGGCGCGCCAGCCGAGCTCGGTCTGGCAGCTCATCCACCTGTACAACCCGCGCGCCGTCGTGCCCGAATCGATCATGCCGTCGTTCGACTGGATGTTCCGGGTGGTCGACGCGGCGCCGCCGGGCGTTGCGCCGGTGCCCGTGCCCCAGGCCTACGCCCCCGCGCACGGCGTCGTCGTGCCGGGGCGCCAGGCGGAGGCGCTGGTCGCCTACCTCCTGTCGTTGAAACAGCCGGAATTGCCCGGCAGCCCCGCCGCAGGGGCGGCCGGCGCCAGTGCCGGCGCGCCGCCGACGGCAAGCGCCGCC
>JAGVSZ010000391.1 GCA_019137045.1 Betaproteobacteria bacterium | reverse complement strand
GCGCGCGCGCGCGCTCGAGCGCCTCGGTCGCGGCGCGCACCTCGGCGTCCGCCTGGTCCCGGCGCTGGATGCGCGCGGCGCCCGCATCCGGGCGGGGCGGCGCAGGGGCCTTGCGGCCCTCGGCCGCCGGCGCGGCCGGCGGCGGGGGCGGCGCCACCTCGTTCGCGAGCCTCGCGCCGGGCACCGGCTGGTCGGAGTACACGACGCGCCCGTCGGGGAAGACGTAGCGGCCGATCTTCTGCGCGTCGGCGGCGCCGGCGGCGGCGAGGGCGAGGGCGAGGAGGAGCGACGGAGCGATGCGCATGGCGGGGCGGGGGCGAGGGGGCGACAGGCGACTTGTACACGACGCGCGCCGCGCCGGCAATCGCGGCGCGAGGGGGAACGGCGCTAGAATTCCCGCCTCCCCCGCACGACCATGCCGCAGCCGTCGTTCGTCCATCTCCGCCTGCACAGCGAGTACTCGATCGTCGACGGCATCGTGCGCCTGGACGATGCGGTGGCGTGCGCCGCCGCCGACGCGATGGGGGCGCTCGCGCTCACCGACCTCGGCAACGTCTTCGGCATGGTCGACTTCTACAAGGCCGCGCGCAAGCGCGGGGTGAAGCCGATCGTCGGCTGCGACGTGTGGATCACCAACGAGGCCGAACGCGACAAGCCGCACCGCCTGCTGCTGCTCGTGCGCTCGCACGCCGGCTACCTGCGGCTGAGCGAGCTGCTCACCCGCGCCTACCGCGACAACCAGTACCGCGGGCGCGCGGAGCTGCGGCGCGAGTGGCTCGCGGCGGGCGGGGGCGAGGGCCTGATCGCGCTGTCGGGCGCCGCGGCGGGCGACGTCGGCGCGGCGCTCCTGCAGGGCAACCCCGCCGCTGCCGCGCGCCTCGCGCGCGAGTGGGGCGCGAGCTTCCCGGGCGCGTACTACCTCGAGCTCCAGCGCGCCGGCGCGCCGCACACCGAGGCGTACATCGCGGCCGCGGTCGAGCTGGCGGGCGCCACCGGGCTGCCGGTCGTCGCGACGCACCCGGTGCAGTTCCTGCGGCGCGACGAGTTCAAGGCGCACGAGGCGCGCGTGTGCATCGCCGAGGGCTACGTCCTCGCCGACCAGCGGCGCCCGCGCGCGTTCACGCCCGAGTCGTACTTCAAGACCCAGGCCGAGATGGCGGCCGCGTTCGCCGACCTGCCGGAGGCGCTCGCGAACGCGGTCGAGATCGCGCAGCGCTGCAACCTCGTGCTCGAGCTCGGCAGGTCGCGGCTGCCGCGGTTCCCGACCCCGCCGGGAGTGACCCTCGACGAGTACCTCGTCGCCGCGGCGGAGCAGGGGCTCGGCGGGCGGCTCGCGCAGCTCTATCCCGACGCGGACGAGCGCGCGCGCCAGTCGCCGCGCTACCGCGAGCGGCTCGCGTTCGAGGCGAAGACGATCATCCAGATGGGCTTCGCCGGCTACTTCCTGATCGTGGCCGACTTCATCAACTGGGCGAAGTCGAACGGGGTGCCGGTGGGGCCGGGGCGCGGCTCCGGCGCCGGTTCGCTCGCCGCGTACTCGCTCGGCATCACCGACCTCGACCCGCTGCGCTACGACCTCCTGTTCGAGCGCTTCCTCAACCCCGAGCGGGTGTCGATGCCCGACTTCGACATCGACTTCTGCCAGGACGGGCGCGACCGCGTGATCGACTACGTGAAGCGCAAGTACGGGGCCGAGTCGGTCTCGCAGATCGCCACCTTCGGCACCATGGCGGCGAAGGCGGTGGTGCGCGACGTCGGGCGGGTGCTCGAGTGGAGCTACAGCCGCGCCGACGAGCTGGCGAAGCTGATCCCGTTCCAGCCGGGCAAGCTGATCACGCTGAAGATGGCGCGCGAGATGGAGCCGCGCCTGGCCGAGCGCGAGGAGGCGGAGGAGGAGACGCGCGAGCTGCTCGCGCTCGCCGGCGAGCTCGAGGGCCTCACGCGCAACGTCGGCATGCACGCCGGCGGCGTGCTGATCGCGCCCGGCAAGCTCACCGACTTCTGCCCGCTGTACGCCGCGCAGGGCTCCGAGGCGATGGTGTCGCAGCTCGACATGAAGGGGGTGGAGGCGATCGGGCTCGTGAAGTTCGACTTCCTCGGGCTCACCACCCTCACCATCCTCGACTGGACGCTGCGCTACGTGCGCCAGCTCGACCCGGCCTCGACGCTCGCGCTCGAGTCGATCCCGCTCGACGACCGCGACACCTACCGCCTGTTCGCGGCGGCCAACGCGACCGCGGTGTTCCAGTTCGAATCGCGCGGCATGCGCGACCTGCTCAAGCGCGCGCGCCCCGACCGCTTCGAGGACATCATCGCGCTGGTGGCGCTGTTCCGGCCGGGGCCGATGGACCTGATCCCGGACTACGTCGAGCGCAAGCACGGCCGCAGCCGCGTCGCGTACCTCGACCCGCGGCTCGAGCCGATCCTCGCGCCGACCTACGGCATCATGGTGTACCAGGAGCAGGTGATGCAGATCGCGCAGGCGATCGGCGGCTACTCGCTCGGCGCCGCCGACCTGCTGCGGCGCGCGATGGGCAAGAAGCTCCCGGAGGAGATGGCCACGCAGCGCGGCATGTTCGTGGCCGGGGCGGAGAAGAACGGCGTGCCGAAGGCGCGCGCGAACGAGCTCTTCGACCTGATGGAGAAGTTCGCCGGGTACGGCTTCAACAAGTCGCACGCCGCCGCGTACGCGCTGGTCGCGTACCAGACCGCGTACATGAAGGTGCACCACGCCGCCGCGTTCATGGCGGCCAACCTGTCCGCGCTGATGGCCGACACCGACAA
This sequence comes from Betaproteobacteria bacterium, assembly GCA_019137045.1. Lineage (GTDB taxonomy): Bacteria > Pseudomonadota > Gammaproteobacteria > Burkholderiales > SG8-39 > JAGVSZ01. Next base: position 4,197 of record JAGVSZ010000391.1, on the reverse strand, counting down.
GGTGCAGCAGCTGCACGCCGACGCGGTCGCGAACGGCCTGACGATCCTGCCGCCGGACCTCAACGCGGGCGAGTACCGCTTCGTGCCGGTCGACGGGCGCACCATCCGCTACGGCCTGGGCGCGATCAAGGGCACCGGCGAGTCGGCGATCGGCGCCGTCCTGAAGGCGCGCGCCGCGGGCGGCCCCTTCGCCGGCCTCTTCGACTTCTGCGAGCGCATCGACAAGCGCATCGTCAACCGGCGCGTGGTCGAGGCGCTGGTGCGCGCGGGCGCGTTCGACAGGCTCGACGACCATCGCGCGCGGCTGCTCGCCTCGGTCGGCATCGCGCTGGAGGCGGCCGAGCAGCGCGAGCGCGACGCGCAGCAGGTGAGCCTGTTCGGCGACGCGGAGGGTGCGGCCCGCCACCGCCCGGCGCTGGTCGAGGCGCCGCGCTGGGACGAGCAGCGGCGGCTCGCGGAGGAGAAGACCGCGCTCGGCTTCTACCTCTCGGGCCACCCGTTCGCGGCGTTCCGGCGCGAGTTCGCCCCGTTCCTGCGCGGCACGCTCGCCGAGCTCCAGCCGCGCAACGAGGCGCAGCTCCTCGCCGGCATGGTGGCCGCGGCGCGCACCGCGATCACCCGGCGCGGGAAGATGCTGATCGTGCTCCTCGACGACGGCGCGGCGCAGCTCGAGGTGTCGGTCTACAGCGAGGTCTGGGAGGCGCACCGGGACCTCGTCAAGGAGGACCGCCCGCTCGTCGTGCAGGGCAAGGTCGCGAAGGACGAGTTCAGCGGCGGTTTCCGCGTCGTCGCCGAGCGGCTGTACGACCTCGCCGCGGCGCGCGCGAAGTTCGCGCGCGGGCTGCGGCTGTCGCTGAACGGGGAGGCCGCGGCCGCGAGCGCGGCGGCGGCCACGAAGCTGCGCGAGCTGCTCGCGCCCTACCGCAACGGTCCCTGCCCGGTGAAGGTGCGCTACGCGCGCGGCGCCGCGGTCGCGGAGGTGCGGCTCGGCGACGAATGGCGGGTGACGCCGGACGACGGGCTGATCGCGGCGCTCGCCGACTGGCTGCAGCCCGAGAACGTCGAAATCGTCTACGCCTGAGCGTTCAGGCGGCCGGCAGCCACTCGAACGACGCGAAGGTCGCGTCGGTCTCCGCGACTTCGACCCCGGTGACCCGCGCGGCGGGCGGCCCGCGCTCGGCCCACCGGACGATCTGCGCGACGGCCGCCGCGTCGCCCGCGACCACCGCCTCGACCGTCCCGTCGCGGCGATTGCGCACCCAGCCGGTCACGCCGAGGCGCACGGCCTCGCGCCGCAGCGCCGCGCGGAAGCCGACGCCCTGCACGCGGCCCTGGATGATGAGATGCTTCGCCACTCGAGCCATCCTACCAGGAGGAGACCATGGGAAAGATCATCGCGCTGCTCGCCGCCGCCACCCTCGCGGCCTGCGCCTCCACCGGCGGCGGTGCGGGCGGCGAGGACAAGGTGGTGTACCACTTCAACGAGGGCCTGGCGCAGGCGACGAACGGGCTGCGCAACATCAATAACCACCTCGAGGTCAATCCAAGAGCGAAGATCGTCGTCGTCGCGCACGCGCAGGGCGTCGATTTCCTGCTCAAGGACGCGCGCGACAAGAACGGCAACCCGTACGAGGTGGCGGTGCAGGACCTCAAGGCGCGCGGGGTGACCTTCGAAGTGTGCGAAATAACGCTGCGCAACCGCAAGCTCGCGAAGAGCCGGTTCATCGAGGAGGCGACCTACGTGCCTTCCGGGGTGGCGGAGATCACCAAGAAGCAGCAGCGCGAGGGTTACGCGTACCTCAAGCCGTAGCGCGCGTCCGCCGCGCGCCGGACGCGCGCGGGGCGCTCAGCCGCCGAACGCCTGCCGCGCGCTCTCGCTCCGCAGGGTGTAGATCGTGACGGCGCACAGCACCAGGACGGGGAGCGCGACCAGCGTCGCCCCCGCGACCGCGCCCACCCAGTTCGCGCGCTCCTCCGCGGGCCGCCGGCGCGCGCCGTAGAGGCGCGTGCCCGCCGACAGCAGCATGAGCGCGGCCAGCGTCCAGCAGAAGAACTCGAGGATGTGCCGGGCCCAGGGCCGCAGCGCGAGCACGCCGAGCCCGCCCGCGAGCCCGAGGATCCAGATGCCGAAGAGCAGCATGTCGCTCCAGGCGCTCTGCGCGAGGAAGCGGCGCTGCAGCTCGCCCGACCGGTGCAGCGCCAGGATCAGCAGCGCGCCGATCAGGAGCGCGGCCGCGCTGAGCAGGGTGAAGAGCCAGCCGACGAGGGCGAGCGGCAGCGGATCGATCACGCGGGGCGCCTCGCCGCAATCGCCGCGAGGATCCCCTGCATCAGCGCGGTCGGCGTCGGCGGGCACCCGGGCACCGCGACGTCGACCGGGATGACGTTCGCCACCCGCCCGCAGCTCGCGTAGCTCTCGCCGAACACCCCGCCGTCGCAGCCGCAGTCCCCGACCGCCACCACGAGCTTCGGGTCGGGCACCGCGGCGTAGGTGCGCTCGAGCGCCGTCGCCATGTGGCGCGACACCGGTCCGGTCACGAGCAGCAGGTCCGCGTGGCGCGGGCTCGCGACGAACCGGATGCCGAGCGCCTCGAGGTTGTAGTAGGGATTGCTCAGCATGTGGATCTCGAGCTCGCACCCGTTGCACGAGCCCGCGTCCACGTGCCGGATCGCGAGCGACCCGCCGAACACGCGCAGGATCTCGTCGGCGAGCCGCTCGCCGGTCACGCGCAGGCCGGGGTCGGCGCGCGGCGGCGCCTCGGTCCTGATGCCGACGACGGCGATCTGCCTGAGCAGCTTGAGCATTCAGAGATCCTGCCCGCTGTAGGAGAGGTTGAAGGACTTGTTGATGAGCGGGAAGTCGGGGACGATGTTCCCGATGATCGCGTGCTCGAGCGCGGGCCAGTTCTGCCACGACGGGTCGTGCGCGTGGCAGCGGCGGATGGTGCCGCCTTCGGTCTCCAGCGCGACCATCGACTCCCCGCGCCAGCCCTCGACGCGGCCGAGCCCGCGCGCGCGCCCGGCGAGGGTCGCGCACGGCGCCGCGATCTCGCCGGCGGGCAGGTCCGCGGCGAGGACGCGCAGCAGGCGTAGCGACTCGAAGACCTCGTCGAACCGGACCGCCACCCGCGCCGCGACGTCGCCCTCGGCGCGCCCCTTCGCCTCCACCCCGAGCCGGTCGTAGGGCGCGTACCCCGGCTGCACGCGCAGGTCGAGCGCGACGCCGCTCGCGCGCGCGGCGAGGCCGAGCACGCCGAGCCGGCGCGCGAGCTCGGGCTCGAGCCGCCCGCAGGTCAGGAACCGGTCCTGGAGCCCGGCGTGGTCGTCGTAGATGTCGCGCAGCGCGCGCACCTCGCGCTCGAGCGCGCCGCACTGCGCGGCGAGCTGGTCGCAGCCGTGGCGGCCGACGTTGCGGGCGACGCCTCCCGGCAGCACGAAGTCCATCAGGTAGCGATGGCCGAAGAGCTCCGCGTTGAGGCGCAGCACGTCCTCCTTCAGGCGCGTGAACTGCGCGAGGCCGAACGCGAGCCCGCCGTCGTTGCCGAGGGAGCCGAGGTCGCCGAGATGGTTCGCGACCCGCTCGCGCTCGAGCGCGACCGCCCGCAGCCAGAGCGCGCGTGGCGGCGGGTCGAGGCGCGCTGCGCCCTCGGCCGCCATCGCGTACGCCCACGCGTACGCGACGGTGCTGTCGCCCGACACCCGGCCCGCGAGCCGCGCGCCCGCGAGGAGGTCGCAGCCCTCGAAGCGCTTCTCGATCGCCTTGTGCGTGTAGCCGAGCCGCTGCTCGAGCCGCAGCACCTTCTCGCCCACCACCGAGAAGCGGAAGTGCCCCGGCTCGATCGTGCCCGCGTGCACCGGCCCCACCGCGATCTCGTGCACGCCTTCGCCGGCGACCGGCACGAACGGGTAGTCGTCGACGCCGCCGGGATGCGCGCGCGCGAGCGGGAAGTCGCGGCGCAGCGGAAACGCGTCGGCAGGCCACGCGGCGTGCCGCAGCCACGGCCGCTGGTCGGGCGCCGCCGCGCGGATCCCGACGAGGTCGCGCGCGGCGCGCTGCATGCGGCCGGCGCAGAGGAAGACGTCGGACAGGTCGGGATAGTGCGGCGCGCCGGCCGGCAGCGGGACGGCGAGCCACAGCATCGCGCCGTCGATGGCGACCGCGAGGTGCAGCGCGAAACCGCCGTCGCGCTCGCGCTC
>JAGVSZ010000060.1 GCA_019137045.1 Betaproteobacteria bacterium | reverse complement strand
GACTGGCGCCTCGACTTCCTCGGGCAGCGGCGCGCCGGCCGCACCGCCGGCGCCTGCGAGCCGCAGGCGGCGCAGGGGCCGTGCCGGCCCTGCCGGTAGCCGGCCGGCGCCGCACCCGGTTCGCGTATCGTTCGCGCGGTGAACCGGCCCTGCCGCTGGCTGCTGATCGTCGCCGCGCTGATCGCGTACGGGTCGCTCTTCCCGTTCGGGTTCGCGCTGCCCGCGTCGTTCGGCGCGTTCTGGAGCGAGCTGCTCGCCCAGCGCCGGCTGTGGACGGGGCTCGGCGACGTGGCCGGGAACATCCTCCTCTTCGTGCCGCTCGGCGTGTCCGGGGTGCTCTGCGTCGGGCGCGCGCGCATGACGGTCCTGCGCGGCGCGCTCCTCCTCGTCGCGGCCACCGCCTTCTCCTTCGCGGTGCAGGTGCTCCAGGTGTTCGAGCCGGTGCGCGATCCGGCCCTGTCGGACGTGTTCTGGAACGCGCTCGGGACGCTCGCCGGCATCGTCGCGGGCGTCGCGGTCGAGCGGCACGTCGCCCTCCTGCCGCGCGCGGCCTGGGCGCGCTCGCGCTTCGCCGTCCTGCTGATCGCCGCCTGGACCGCGGCGGAGCTGTGGCCGTTCGTGCCGGCGCTCGACTGGTTCGCGCTCAAGCAGGCGCTCAAGGGGCTGCTGCGCGCGGCGGACTTCAGCCTCGCGAGCTTCGCCTACCACCTCGCGAGCGTGCTCGCCCTGGGCCTCCTCCTCGCGGCGTGCTCGCCCACGCCGCGCGTCGGCGCGCGGCTCGCGCTGCTCGTGTTCGGCGTGCTCGCCGGCAAGCTGGTGCTGTACGCCTCGCCCCTCTCGCCGTCGTTCGCGCTGGGCGCGGTCGCCGGCGTCGCCCTGTGGGCGGGGTGGGGCGCGCGGCTCGGGCGGCCCGTGCTGCTCGCCGCGCTCGGCGCGATGCTGGCCGCGTACACGGTGCGCGCGCTCGTGCCGTTCGAGCTGCGGAGCGCGCCCGCCCCGTTCGCCTGGATCCCGTTCCAGGCGCTGCTCCAGGGCTCGATGATGGCCAACGTGCGCAGCCTGCTCGCGCAGCTCTTCGCCCTGGGCACGATGCTGTGGCTCGTCGAGCGCGTGGGCGGGCGGGTGGCCGGCGCCGCGGCCGCGCTCGCGCTCTGGGTCGGGCTGGTCGAGTGGGCGCAGCGCTGGATCGTGGGCCGCACGCCGGACGTCACCATGCCGCTGCTCGTGATCGCGCTCGCGGTCGTGCTCGTCCGCATCGGCCGCGACGAGGCGCGCCCGCCGCCGGCCATCGTGTAATGAAATTTGACGATTGGCGGCCGGAAACGCCCCCGAGTGTCGGCCCGCTTGACACTCGGCCCGCGGCGGAGGCGGCCCGCGATGTCGACCGCGCGTGAACTCAAGCACTTATGGCGACCTGGCGAGAATTTTGCCTTGGACGGATCCGGTGGAGTTGCTATGGTGCGACGGTGCGCCCCAGCGCCCCTCGTGCACCGGATGACCCCGAGATGAAGATCGACCGCCGACGCCTGCTCAAAGGATCCCTCGCCGCGCCGCTCGTGATGACGGTGCGGCCGGCGTCCGCGGCGGCGAACGGCAGCGCGGTCGCGTGCCTCCGGCGCTCCGAGACCGCCGCGCACGCCGATCCGCCCGACCGGGCCACGCCCGCCGGGCGCCGGGACGAGTGGGTGCGCATCGACATCGACCTCAGCCGGCTCGCGCCCGAGCAGGGCAAGCCGTTCTACGACGGGAAGTACTTCCTCGGCTTCGACCAGCACACGTACTGGCGGCTGGACGATCGCCGCCCGTTCCACGGGGAAGCGCGGCCCACCCGCTACACGCGCGGCTCGTGCTACGAGCAGAAGACGGGCGAGCGCATGCAGGCGCTCGCGTTCATCGACGCGCGCGGCAACGTGGTGGACTTCGGCTGGGCGAAGCAGCCGCGCGGCACGCCGGTCATGACCTCCTGCTACACCTCCCTGATCGCGATGAAGCAACGCGCCTGACGCGTCCCGCTCCGCGGCCCGCCGCGCGCCGCCGGTATCGAAGTCCATGCGCTGGCACCTCGTTTCCCCCGCAGACACCGCGTGCCTCCGCCTCGACGACGAGGCGCTCGTCTTCAACCCCGCGCGCTGGGAGACGCATCTCCTGAACGCTGCGGCCGCGCTCGTGCTCGACGCGCTCGTCGCGGGGCCGGGCTCGGTCGAGGAGATCGTCGCCGCGGTCGCGCGCGAGGTCGAGGTGCCCGACGGCTTCGCCGGGCAGGTGGCCGAGCTGCTCGGGCAGCTCGAGGCGCTCGGCCTGGTCGCGGCGCGGGCCTGAGGCGATGCGCGTCGCCGAGCTCGGGGACGCGGGGATCCGCGCGCGGCTGGCGGGCCCGGGCCTCGCGCTCGACTTCGGCTTCGTGCGCGCGCGCGTGCGCTCGGACGTGCGCGGGCTCGAGGCGGCGCTCGGGCGCGTGTACGCGGAGTTTCCGGTCGAGGAGGCCGACGGCTTCTTCGACGTGACCGCGGGCCTGGTGCGCGCGCGCGGGCTGCGCCGCTTCGTGCGCCCCCAGGTCGACTTCTTCGTGGACGGCGAGCTGCCGTTCGAGCCGTTCCCCGCCGACACCCACCTGCCGCTGCTCGAGTGGGGGCTGAACTGGTGCATCGCGCAGCGCGCGCACACGCACCTGCTGCTGCACGCGGGCGTGGTCGAGCGGCGCGGCGTCGCGGTCGTGCTGCCGGCGCTGCCCGGCTCGGGCAAGAGCACGCTGGTCGCGGCGCTGTGCGCGCGCGGCTACCGGCTGCTCTCGGACGAGTTCGGCGTGGTGCGGCTCGACGACGCCATGCTGCTGCCGCTGCTCAAGCCGGTCGCGCTCAAGGACGCGTCGATCGACGTGATCCGGAAGTTCGCGCCCGGGAGCGCGCTCGGACCGGTTTTTCCGAAGACGCGCAAGGGGGACGTCGCGCACCTCGCCCCGCCGGCGGCGAGCACCGCGCGCCGGCACGAGCCCGCCGCGCCCGCGTTGGTGCTCTTCCCGCAGTTCGGCGCGGGCGAGCCGCTCGCGCTCGAACCGATGGCGAAGTCGCGCGCCTTCGCGAAGGTCTCGGCCAACTCGTTCAACTACGGGCCGCTCGGCCGGCGCGCGTTCGACGCGCTCGGGCGGCTGGTCGCGGGGTGCGACGTCTACCGCCTCACCTACGGCGACCTCGACGCGGCGATCGGGGCGATCGACGGGCTGGTCGGCGGGCGGGCGCAACGTCAGTAAGCTACCCCCGTCGGGATCACGCCTTTTTGGTCATCGACATACCCGTCCCTGCGCGCGTTTCCGAGGGACCTCCGCTTTGCCCCCGCGCGCTCGTGCAAACGACTCAACAGTGAATCGCCTCCCGTTGCGGCCGGCCTTGATGTCGCGAATGCCCTGAAGAATCTCCTCGCCGAGGTTGCGGAACTTCTCCCATCGCGCGAGCCGCCGGCGGTCGGGTCCGTTCATCTTCGTCGTCCGATCATTGCACAGTCAAAGCGAGTTCGGCGCGTCAGCCGGCGCGGCGCTTGCGGCGGACCGGGGCGCTGCGAGCGCTGGGCAATCTCCGCCAGCGAGCGCAGGGCGGCGTTGACGGCCTCCGGATTCGGAAAGAACTCGGCGACGCGAGGGTCTATCACGACGATGTTCGACCGTTCGCGCAGACGCTCGACGCATTTCCCGCGAATCAGCGTGTCGAAGTCCGATCGCCGGTACCCCGGACGGAGTTCCTCCACTGCAGGTTGCTCAACGTTCTTCACATGGCTTCCTCTCGCCCGCGGTTGCTTCCCGGGCGCCAATGATTCGAATCGCATCGTCCCGGTCGGTGTGCGCAACCACGAGCAGTCGGCTGGAGGACGATAGACCGAAGGTCACGAGGCGACTTTCCCCGACGCAATGATCGGGATCCACGCCGGTGGCTGACAACGGATCGAAGAATACCGACGAAGCCTCCTCGAAGGATACGCCGTGCGCGGCGACGTTCTCGGCGGCTTTGACCGGGTCGGAGCCTGATCCTTCAGACGAGCGTCGCGAGCAGGTCGAGGGCGGGAGCGACCCGGATCCCCTCCCGCGACACGTAATCGCGCCGGCCCGAGGCGGATACCTGCCAGGCTTGCGCCGCCGGAAAGCGTTGCTTCAGGTATCTGAGCGATGGGCTGATCTCTCGGTCCGACGACTTGCATTCCACGAGCAGCATCGGCACGCCGTTCTCCGCGACCACGAAATCGACCTCCCGCCCTTCGATGTCGCGGAAGTAGCGCAGCTCCGTCCGGTGCCCTTCCGCGTCCGCGCGGAAGTGCACCCACTTGAGCAGATGCGAGGCGACGAGATTCTCGAAGCGGGCAGCGGAATCCGGCACCAGCGACCAGTCGAAGTGATAGTGCTTGCGCGCCTTCTTGACCGCCTTCACCTTCGGCGAACCGTACGGAAGCACCACGAAGATCGCGTACAGCCTCTCGAGAATGGCGAGCCACTTGCGCACGGTCTTGTAGCTGATCTGGATCTGCTCGGCTACGCTGTTGATCGAAAGCGGGCTTCCCACCAGCTCGGGCAGCCGCGTCATCAGCAGCTCCATGCTGCCGAGGTCCTGCACCTGCTCCAGGCTGACCAGGTCGTCGCGCACGAGCCGGCTGCGATATTCGTTGGCCCAGCGCCTGGCCTCCTTTTCCGAGCCGCCGAGAAACGGCTCCGGGAACCCGCCCAGGGCGAGCAGGCCCGCGAGATCCTTGGCGGAGGCCATGCCGAGCTCGCCGGCGCTCAGGGGATGAAGCCGCAGGTAGTGGTAGCGCCCCTGGAGGGAATCGCCTCCAAACCGGTAGTAATCGAGCCTGGCGCTGCCGGTGACGAGAATCCGCTGCCCCGGCGCACGAGCGTCGAACACGCCCTTCAGGTAGTTCCGCCACTTCCGGTACTTGTGGATCTCGTCGAACACCCAAAGACGTGAACGGGGGAACGTCTGGCGCAGGATCGCATCGCGTTGCGCGGGGACGTCCCAGTTCAGAAGCCCTGCGGCGGACTTGCCCAGGATGCTGCGCGCGAGCGTCGTCTTGCCGACCTGACGCGGCCCACCGACGAAGACCATCTTCCGGCCCAGATCGCGCCGGACCTGCGCTTCGAGATATCTTTTCATCGACCGCCACCATTCCAGAATTTTGGATACATGTAAAGAAACACGGCAAGATTCATGGAGGCCGGTCCAGAAAACCAGAGCCTGGCCGGCCGCGAGCTTTCCGGGCGACGCGTCGGTGTGCATGATTTTCGTGCTCATGCACTCGGTTGCCCTTCCGCCCGCAGCCTGTGCCGAATTTCCGGATCGTCTTGCCGCGCAGAGGGAAGTCGAGCTGCAGCTTGAACCGTCGATCACCCGCGGAGGGGCGCTCGCGCGGAGCGCGCCAGTAGAATCCCCGGATGCCGGCTCCCGGCGTCCGCATCGATCCGAGCGTCCGACTGCTGCTCGAGTGCTTCCGCGCGCCGTCCGCGGCGCTCGGTGGGACCGAGTGCGAGTGGGACGGCGTCGTGCGCGTCGCGCGCGCGGCGCGCCTGCTCGGGCCGCTCGGGGCGCGGCTCGCGGCGCAGGGCGTGCTCGAGCGCATTCCGCCGCCGGTGCGCGCGCACTTCGACTCGGAGCAGGCGCTCGTCGCCCATCGCACGCAGATGGCGCGGCGGCTGCTCGGCGAGCTCGGGCGGCTGCTCGGCGGGCGCGGGTTCCCGCTCGTGGCGCTGAAGGGCGGCGCGTACCTGCTGCAGGGTCGCGCGTGCGCGCGCGGGCGGCTCTTCAACGACGTGGACCTGATGGTGCCGCGCGCGCACCTCGATGCGGTCGAGGGCGTGCTGCGCGAGGCGGGCTGGGAGTTCGCCGAGTCGCTCGACGCGTACGACGAGCGCTACTACCGCGAGTGGAGCCACGAGCTGCCGCCGCTCGAGCACCCGGAGCATCCGCTGCAGCTCGACCTGCACCACTCGCTCCTGCCGCCGGTGGGGCGGGTGCGGCCGAACGACGCGGCGCTGTGCGCCGATTCGGTCGCGGTCGAGGGCACCCCGTTCCGCGTGCTCGCGCCCGCCGACCAGGTGCTGCACGTCTGCGCGCACGTGTTCCAGGACTCGGACCTGGCGGAGATGCTGCGCGACGTGAGCGACGTCGACGCGCTGCTGCGCGAGTACGCAACGCGGGCGGGGTTCGCGGACGAGCTCGTCGCCCGCGCGCGCGTGCACGGTCTCGGGCGCGCGCTGTGGTACGGCGCGGAGTTTTCGGGCGCGCTGTTCGGGACGCCGGGCGCGGACGCGCTGAAGGCGGCGCTCGCGTTCGCCGCACCGGGCGCGGCGGCGCGCCGGGCGATGGCGCGGCTCGGCGCGCGCGCGCTGCTGCCCGAGAGCCCGGATCGGCTGCCTTCGCTCGCGCGGCGCGGGGCGCGGCAGCTCCTGTTCCTGCGTTACCTCTTCCTGCGCTTTCCGCTCCGGCTGCTGGTGCTGCACGCGGCGTACAAGGGGGCGCGGCGGGTGCGGCGGGGGCGTGAGGGCGGGGCGGCAGGACCCGAGCAGGCGGGGTGACGATAGTCAATGAGCGCGCGATGCGGCCTTCTCGCATGGCGGCGTGGGCGCATTGGCGCTGGCCCGCCCGATGTGGCACTCCAATCGTCGTTGAGCAGCAGCGGAGAAGCGATGCCGTCGACCGTAGAAGCCATCGAAGCCGAAGCCCTCCAGCTTCCCGCTCCCGAACGAGCGCGACTGGTCGAGCGTCTGATTGCGAGTCTCGATGCCGACCCTGCAATTGAAGAGGCCTGGGCGTCCGAAGTCGAGCGCCGCAACGCCGAAATCGAGCGCGGCGCCGTCACGCTCATTCCCGGGCCTGAAGCCCTGGCCAGGGTGAAGGCCGAGTTTCAGTGAACCACTGGCTGCACCCCGAGGAGTTCGAGCGCTCCGTCGAACTTCTCCTGCAACGCCCACACCTCGGCGCCGTATGGCGCCACGGTAAAAGGCGGCTCGTTGCGCGGCGCTTCCCCTTTAGCGTCATCTATGCGATCGCAGACGACCAGATCCGCGTCCTCGCCGTCGCGCATCACAGTCGGCACCCGAGCTACTGGCGCGGCAGAAAGTAGCCTCGTGCGCACGGTGCCACGACCTGCCGGCTCGTCCCGCCAGGAGCCCTGTCCAGCGACCGCACCCTACGCCCCGCTTGACTCCGCGCCGCGAGGCGCGGCGATTTCGGGTGGGGAGATGCCGGCGGCGGCGTTCGCCGCTGCGCTGAAGAAGGACGTCGAGATGAAAGGCGAGGGCAAGGCGCAGCGGAAGGCGTTCTAGGACGTCGTTTCGAGCGCTGCGGGGAAGGCGTTGTGGGGAAGGCGTTGTGGGGAAGGCGTTACGCAGCCGTGTGGTCCGACGGCGCCCCGCGCAGCGTGCAGTGCCGCAAACCCTCCGGTTCGACGCTAAGGTGAGGAAACGTCTAGGTATTCGGCACTGCGGCCGATTCACAGTGTTTGACAGTTGAGCATCGGGTGGTCGATTGAAGTGTGAAATAGTTCACGGTAGGCTGGAGTGGGGAGGACGGTCAGCTTTGGCTAGCCGGGCTGCAGAAGTGCGGGTCGCTGCGTTGCGCGGGGCCGTCGTGCTCGCCTGCGCGACGCTGATGTCATGTGCATCGACGAAGCCCGCGTCGGTGCCGCTGCAGAAGTGCGGGTCGCTGCGTTGCGCGGGGCCGTCGTGCTCGCCTGCGCGACGCTGATGTCATGTGCATCGACGAAGCCCGCGTCGGTGCCTCCCAGCTCCTCGAGTCTGCCTGCGCCGTACGACACCAAGTACGAGTTCCGGCTGGTGGATGAGACGCTCAAGAGCCGATGGGCGGATGAGCGGATGTACTGGATCGACGACGATCGCCTGCTCTTCCAGGCCGATGTCTATCCGGTCGGCGTCAAGATTCCACAGAAGGACGGATCGCTGGTACCGCCCACGAGATACGGCCTGTATCTGTGGGACGACCGCAAGGGCACGCTTCGTCAGATCGAAGAGCGAGCGTTTCAGATCTGCTACACGGACGGGGTGCTGAGCTACTTCACGCGGCGCGGCGATCAGCGGCTGTATCTGGAGGGCCCGTTTGGGGCGATGAAGGAGACGCCGCTCGCTCTCGATGCGAAAGCGCCGCCGCGCGTGCGTTGCCGGGCGGTTCCGGCAGGGACTATTCCGCCGAACACCTATGCGCTATTGGGGGGCGGCTTCCTCGAGGATCGCCGCCTCGCGCCGGGCGGCGCATTGCCTCTCCTCTACTACCCGAAGGCTGGCGCCGAGCCGATCGAGTTGCCGATCAACCCTCTCTTCACGGGCATCAGCCTACATCGGTACTCGGAGTACACGCGTTCGCACATCTTCAAGTCGTCGGTCTTTGATCGCGCGTCAAGGACGACGGCGGTCCTTCAGATTCTCCCGGACGGCACGATTCACAAGCTGGCACTGACCGACGGGCCCTGGTCTCGGGGCGTTCGCGTCCCGCTGCCTACGGCGCGCGGGTGGCTCCTCGCGACCCCGCTGGACGGGGTGTACCTGATGCGCGATGCGGAGATCGAGAAGGTCTCGCCGGGTCAGGTGCTCGACATTGCCGTATCGCCGGACGGCTGTCGCGCGGCGCTAAAGATGCACTTCGGCACGGGCAACGCGATTCGACCTGTGCCGGTCTACACGGTCAACGTGTGCAAGAAAGAGGGGCGCAGATGATCGTCCGTCGGCGCAATCCGCTGTCGATCCTCGGCTTGGTGGCGAGCGATGCGAGCTATTACCTGGAGGGGACGAGAAAACGCGGGGATCCGCTCAAGTCGTTGCCAGATAGCGACCCAGGAGAAGAGTACGGTTTCCCGCAGGCCCTATGGGGATCGATTCCGAAGCTCGGCGATCCATTCACGAATAACACGGTAGTTGTTGACGCACTTACGCCGAAGGGCGGGACGACGACCACCATAGAGTTCCCCGCGTGGCGGGTCGTCGACTTCGTCGAAGGTACTCCTCTTGGTTTCGGGGCGACGATCTTTCGCTTGGGCGACCGAGGGGAATACCTCGTTGCGATGCGGGGTACGGACGGTGCGGATCCCAAGGATTGGGTGCAGGACCTCGGTTTGTCAGTTTCTTCATGGCTGGAGTATCGCGACGAGTTGATGGACAAGCTTTTCATCCCATTGCCTGATGGTGCTATCCCCGCAACCGGAATCGTCCATTTCGCCGGGCAGAGCCTCGGCGGTGGCCTT
>JAGVSZ010000498.1 GCA_019137045.1 Betaproteobacteria bacterium | reverse complement strand
GGCTCCGGCAGAAAGCCCCGCCTCGGCGGGGCTTTTTGTTTTGCGGACGTCCCGCGTTAAGCTCCCGCACGACGCATGCCCCAGACGACGAACGCCGATCCGAACGAGCTCGCGAAGTTCAGCGAGCTCGCGCACCGCTGGTGGGACCCGACCGGAGAGTTCCGGCCGCTCCACCAGATCAACCCGTTGCGCCTGGCGTGGATCGAGGGGAAGGCGCGCCTCGCAGGAAAGCGCGTCCTGGATGTCGGCTGCGGCGGCGGGATCCTCGCCGAGGCGATGGCTCGGGCCGGAGCCACGGTCAAGGGCATCGACCTCGCCGAGAAGCCGCTCGCGGTCGCGCGGCTGCACGGCCTGGAATCCGGCGTCCCGGTCGACTACGAGGCGATTTCGGCGGAGGACCTCGCGCGACGCGAACCCGGGGCCTACGACGTCGTCACCTGCCTGGAGGTGCTGGAGCACGTGCCGGACCCGGCACGCACGGTGCGCGCCTGCGCCGCACTCGCGCGCCCGGGCGGGCAGCTCTTCTTTGCGACCATCAACCGCAACCCGAAGTCCTATCTCCTGGCGATCATCGGCGCGGAATACGTGCTCGGCCTCCTGCCCCGCGGCACGCACGACTACGCGAAGTTCATCAAACCGTCGGAGCTCTTGCGCTGGTGCCGCGACGCGGGGCTCGACGTGGGGCATCTCGTCGGCATGACCTACAACCCGCTCACGCAGGTCTACGCGCTCGGGCGGGACGCGGACGTCAACTACCTCGTCCACGCCACGCGGCCGGGATGACGATTCGCGCGGTCCTGTTCGATCTCGACGGCACGCTCGCCGACACCGCGCCCGACCTCGCCGGCGCGCTCAACGCGCTGCTCGCGGAGCGGCGCCGGCCGCCGGTCCCGGTGGCCGCTGCGCGCCCGGCGACCTCGAGCGGCGCGCGGGGGATGCTGCGAATCGGCTTCGGCATCGACGCCGACCACCGGGATTACGAGGCGCTCAAGGCGCGCTTTCTCGAGCTCTACGAGGCGCGGGTCTGCGCCGAGACGCGGCTCTTTGCCGGCATCGCGGAGCTGCTCGCAACGCTCGAGGCGCGCGCGCTGCCCTGGGGCGTGGTCACGAACAAGGCGGAGCGCTTCACCCGCCCGCTGCTCGCGGCGCTCGCGCTGCTCGACCGCGCCGCGTGCGTGGTCGGCGGCGACACCGCCGCACGGGCGAAGCCGCACCCCGACTCCCTGCTGCACGCGGCGCGCGGCATCGGGCTCGCGCCGGGCCGCTGCCTCTACGTGGGCGACGACCTGCGCGACGTGCAGGCCGCGCGCGCGGCGGGCATGCCCGTGCTCGCCGCGGCGTATGGCTATCTCGGCGTGGACGGCGATCCGCACGCCTGGGGCGCCGACGGCGTGATCGATCACCCGCTCGAGGTCTTGAAGCACCTCGGTTCGCCCTTATAATCCGGGCACGCGCAGCACACGTTCCCTGGGGGCGACCTGGTCTCGACGGGGGTCGCGAAGCAGCGCAGGGCATGCCGAGGCCCAGCCACCTCGTAAATCCAACTGGAACGCTACAAACGCCAACGACGAGCGTTTCGCTCTCGCCGCCTAACACCGGCGAGACGCTGCACTAGCTTGCTGATGGGCTAGGCCCCGAGAGGGGTGCAGCGTCATCGACATCAGCCTCTCCGCCCGGTCTGGCCGCTTGGCCGGGCGGATCCGTCGAAGCGGCTGGCCGAGCGTCAGCCTGCCGGCCGGCGGGCGCGAGGCGAGATCCAAACGACCAGGCTAAGCATGTAGTCCTGACTGCGGAGGACTTTCGGACGCGGGTTCGATTCCCGCCGCCTCCACCATCCTGCGCGCAGCCCCGGTCGGGCCTGCGCGCGCCTTTCGCGCCGGCCCTGCAAGGGCGCCGGCTACGGCGCCCGCAGCGCGATGCCCCGCTCCTTGAACGCCACCCGCAGCGCCTGCGCGAACCGGATCGCGCCCGGCTGGTCGCCGTGCAGGCACAGCGTCCCGGCCTCGACCGGGACCTCGACGCCGTCGAGCGACCGGAGCTTGCCCTGCTCCACCATCATCAGCACCTGGGCCACCGACGCCGCTTCGTCGGTGATCATCGCGCCGGGCTGGCCCCGCGGCGTCAGCGTCCCGTCGCCCTGATACGAGCGGTCCGCGAACACCTCCCCGACTGCGCGCACGCCATGGCGCTGCGCCGCTTCCATCATCAGGCTGCCGGACAGCGCGTAGAGCATCACGCCGCCGCCGAGGTCTTTCGTCGCCCGGGCGATCGCGTCGGCGAGCCCCTCGTCCTTCGCGGCTACGTTGTAGAGCATCCCGTGGATCTTCACGTGGTGGAGCGGTGCGCCGGCCGCGCGCGCGAACGCCTCCACCGCGCCGGCCTGGTACACGACGAGGTCGTAGCACTCCTGCGCGCTGATCTGCATCGCGCGCCGGCCGAACCCCTGGAGGTCGGGATACGAAGGATGCGCGCCGACCGCGACGCCGTGATCGACCGCGAGCCGGACGGTCGCCCGGATCGTCGACGGATCCCCGGCGTGGAAGCCGCACGCGACGTTCGCCGACGTGATGAGCGGCATGATGGCGCGGTCGTCGCCCATCTTCCAGGCGCCGAAGCTCTCGCCCATGTCGCAGTTGAGGTCAAGCGTCCGCATCGCCGAACTCCCAGAGTATCCGCTCGATCAGCTCGGCTGCGCGCTGCGCCAGCGCCGCGCGCGCGGCGTCCGCCTCGTCGAGTTTCGTGGCCACGAACCGCACCGCCCCGCCGGGCGGCACCTGCGCGATCAGCGGCGCGTCGGCGCCGATCAGCTCGGCGAGCTTAGGGTAGCCGCCCGTGGTCTGATGATCCACCATGAGGACGATCGGCTGCCCGCCCGCCGGCACCTGCACCGTGCCGAGGCAGGTGGCCTGCGACACGATCTCGGTCGGGGTCACGAGCTCGAGTTTGGGCCCGAGCAGCCGGTAGCCCATGCGGTTCGAGTCGGGCGCCACCCGCCAGCGCTCGCCGTAGAACGCGGCGCGCGCCGCATCGGTGAACAGCGCCGCATGCGCGCCCTCCACCGCGCGCCCGATCGCCGGCTCCGTCGTCGGCACCGTCAGGTTCGGCGCAAACCAGCTCACGCTCCGCGCGGCGCCGCCCGCCAGCACGACCTCGCGCCGCTTGCGGATCGCGCGCGCGAAGCGGGCACGCCCGAGCCCATCCGCGGCGGCGGCGAGCGGCAGGGACGCGCCGGCAGCGACCAGGCGACCGTCCAGCCCGCCGAAGTGGCCCGGCAGGTACGTGCTGCGGCTTCCCAGCACGGGCGCGACGTCGAAGCCGCCCGCGACCGCCAGGTAGGCGAACGCGCCCGCGGTCGCGCGCCCGATGCGTAGCCGGGCCCCCGCGCGGACGAGCGCCGGACGCGCGCCGGGAAACGCCGCCCCGTCGATCCACGCATCGAAGCGCGCGCCGGCGAGCGCCACGAGCGCGCCGCGCTCGAACAGGAGCTCGGGCCCGGAGACGGCGATCTCGAGCGTGGCCGCGTCCCCCCGGTTGCCGACCAGGGCGTTCGCGACGCGATGCGCCACCGGATCCATCGCCCCGCCCGGGACGATGGCGAGATGCTGCAGCCCGCGGCGCCCGAGATCCTGGAGCGTCGCCAGCGCGCCGGGCCGCAGCACCTTGACCGTCATCGCCCGCGCCCGGCCGCGATCCGCTCGAACGCCTCCGGCGAGATCGGCACGAACGCGACCCCGTCTCCCGCCGCGAGCAGGCTGGGCGGGTCGCGCGCGGGATCGAACAGCACGAGCGGCGTGCGGCCGATGACGTTCCAGCCCCCGGGGGTCGCGAACGGATAGATCGACGTCTGGGCGTTGGCGATCGCGACCGCACCGGGCGCCATGCGCGGGCGCGGCGTCGCGCGCCGCGGCACCTCGAGCCGCGCATCGAGGCCGCCGATGTAGGGGTGGCCGGGCGCGAAGCCGATCATCAGCACGCGGTGTGCGGCGCCGACGTGCGCGCGCACGACCTCGTCCTCCGGCAGGCCCGTCGCCGCGGCGACCTCGGCCAGATCGAGCGCATGGGGCGCCTGGTAGCAGACCGGGATCTCCACGACGCGCTCCGGCGCGGCGGGCGCAGCGCCGCCCGCGCGCTCGATCGCCTCCATGAGCAGGCGTGTGGCACCGTTACGGCGTGCGGCCGCGTCCGCGGCGGTCGCCGCAGCGAAGTGCACCGTGACCGTCACGATCGCCGGCACCACGTCCACCACCCACTCGGGTGCATGCCGCCGCACGTCGGCCGCGATCCGGTGCGCCGCGGCATTGGCGTCGAGGTCGAGCGCCCCGGCGAGCTCGGCCATCACCGCCCCGTCGCCCAGGGGCAGCACGCGCGGCGCGAAGGCCAGTTTGCCGCCGGAGCGCGGACGGGAGCTCATCGGTCCGATCTTGCCACGGTGGGTGTGTCGCGCGGGCGACAACGCCGCGCGCCGGTCCTTGCTAATCTCGCCCCCGTAGCATCCGACGAGCCGCCCCCCCGCGATGCCCATCTCCGCCCCCTCCGCCGTCGACCGGGCCCGCGCGTACGCGCGCACCCCGCGCGCGCGCAAGGTGCTGTGGTGGGCCCTCGGACTGCTTGCCGCCTATGCGCTGGTCGGATTCCTGGTCGTCCCGCTGATCGCGAAGCCGCTGCTCGAGGACAAGCTCTCCGCGGCGGTGCACCGGAAGGTCACGATCGAGACCCTGCGCGTCAACCCGTTCGTTCCGTCGGTGACGGTGCGCGGGTTCGCCGTGCGCGAGCGCACCGGCGACGCGCCGTTCGCCACGTTCGCCGAGCTCTACGTCAACGCGGCCTGGACGTCCGTCTTCCGGCTCGCGCCGGTGCTCGATGCGGTCACGCTCACCGGGCCGCACGTGCGCGTGGTGCGCAACCCCGACCAGACGTACAACTTCCAGGACCTCGTCGACGAGGCGCTGGCGCAGCCGACGAGCGAGGGACCGCCGCCGCGGTTCGCCGTGTTCAACATCCGGCTCCTCGACGGCCGCATCGACGTGGACGACCGCGCGATCGGCGCAAGGCACGAGATCGCGGACCTGCGCGTCGGCATCCCGTTCATCTCGAGCCTGCCGGCGGACGTGAAGATCACGGTCGTCCCCGAGATCGCGGCGCGGGTCAACGGCGCCCCGCTCGGCGTGACGGGCGCGACCCACCCCTTCCTCGAGGGCCACCTCACCTCCCTCAATGTCGACCTGGACGAGTTCGACCTCACGCGCCTGGTCGGGTACCTGCCGTTCAAGCTGCGCGGCAAGGTCGAGTCCGCCCTGCTCGACACCCGCCTGGTGATCGCCTTCGAGCAGCACGACGGCAAGGCGCCCCGGATCAAGGTGAGCGGCACCTCCGCGCTGAAGCGCGTGAACGTGCTGGATCCCGAGGGTCGCCCGATGCTCGCGTGGCAGCGGCTCGGGATCGGGATCAACGAGATCGACGCGCTCGCGCCGGCGGTCGATCTCAAGTCGCTCGAGCTCGAGGGTCTCGACGCGCACGTCCGGCGCGACGCGTCGGGCGCGATCAACCTCGAGCGGCTCGCGCAGGCCGCGGTCGCGGGCGAGGAGCGGCAGCGGGAAGCGCGCAGGGATCCCGGGCACGCCGCCGTGCCGATCAGGATCGGCCAGCTCGCGCTCTCGGGAAAGGCGCGCTTCCGCGACGAGACGACCGCTCCGGCATTCGAGGCCGCCCTCGACGAGCTCCGGGTGGAGGTCCGCGATTTCGACAACGCCAAGGGCAAGCGCTCCGAGTGGTCGCTCGCCGCGCGCACGGATGCGGGCGAGACCGTCAAGCTCGCGGCCGGCACGATTGCCGAGCCGCCGAGCGTCGACGGCCGGATCGACGCCGCCGGCGTGAAGCTCAAGCGCTATCAGCCCTACCTCGCCGAGGTCGCGAACGTCGAGCTCGACGACGGCGAGCTCGGGCTCGGCGTCGCGTTCAAGTGGGCGTCCGACATCGATTTCTCGCAGCACCAGGTCACCGTGTCCGATGCCGGTCTCGAGCTCAAGTCCCTCCGCGCGCGGCTGAAGGGCGAGAAGGACGTGCTGCTCCGCGCCGCGTCGGTTGAGGTCAAGGGCGCCGGCGCGGATCTCCAGGCGCGGACCGCGAATCTCGGGACGGTCGCCGTGCGCGAGGCCGCGGCGACCCTGCGCCGCGAGAAGGACGGGACGCTCAACTTCGAGCGCATCGCGCACGCCGGCTCACCCCGCGCGGAGCCGAAGGCGCAGGCCGCGCCGGCCGCGACCCCGGCGGGCCAACCCTGGCGCATCGACCTGGACGCGCTCAGCCTGGAGCGCGGCGCGGTCGCGCTCGAAGACCTCGCCCTCGCCGAGCCGCTCAAGCTCAGCGTCGCGCCGATCCGGCTCAAGGCGGAGAAGCTCTCCACCGCCAAGGGCCAGCGCGGCCGGATCGACCTGCACGCGACGATCGACAGGACGGGAACGCTCGCCGCGAGCGGCCCGATCTCCCTCGATCCGCCCGCCGGCAACCTGCGCGTCGATGCGCGCGCGATCAACTTCGCGCCGGCACAGCGCTACGTCGACGAGCAGGTGAACGTGACGATCACCTCCGGCGCGGCCTCCGCGAAGGGCGTCGCAGCGTTCGAGATGCCGCCGGGGGGCGCGCTCAGGGCCTCGTACAAGGGCGACGCCGCCGTCACCGATTTCGCGTCGGTGGACAAGCTGACCACGCAGGACCTCCTGAAATGGAAGTCGCTGACGCTCGGCGGCGTCGACTTCAACCTCGCGCCGCTCAAGGTGTCGGTGGACGAGGTGACGCTCGCCGAGTTCTATGCGCGGATCATTCTTTCGGCGCAAGGGCGGCTCAACCTGCAGGACGTCGCGCGTTCGCCGGACGCGCCACCGACCGCGGCGCCGCCCGCCGGGGCGCCCGCGCCGGCCGCGTCGGCCGGCGAGAAATCGCCCGCGGCGCCCGCGACGGCCGCGGAGCAAGCGCCCGCCCCCGCG
>JAGVSZ010000454.1 GCA_019137045.1 Betaproteobacteria bacterium | reverse complement strand
GGGCGCCCCGGGCGGGACCGCGGCCGGCGGGGGCGCGGCGGGCTCGGGCAGCGCCTCGCCGCGGCGGGCCGCGACCTTGCGCCGCGACCAGCGGCCGAGGAACGTGCCCGCCCCGTCCTCGTCCCTCACTCGTCCCTCCGCGCGCCCTTGAACGACGGCGGCCGCACGCGCTTCTTCGGCTCGGGCCGGTAGTTCGCGTCGACGTAAGCCGCCAGCCACGATGCGAGCGCCGCGGGCAGCGGCACGCCGTCCACCTGGGCGCCCCCGTCCATCATGCGCGCCGCCTCGTCGTAGCTCGGCGTCACGATTTCCGGCACGCCGCGCGCGCCGTCCATGCGCCACATGACGAACATGTAGGGCCTGTCGGCGGTCAGATTCAGGTAGTAGCCCTCCGCCTCGCGCCGGTGCAGGACGACCTCGAAGCCCGGATGCAGCCACTGCGTCCGCTCGGCCTCCGCCGCGATCACCCGCGGCCCGCCCGCGGCGCGGTCGGGCACGACCGCCACCGGCTGCCAGGTCTCCGACTGCCAGCGGCTCGCGAGCGCCCGCCGCTCCATCACCACGGCGAGCCGGACGCTTTGAGGCGACGCGGGGAAGAATCTAGAATCGGAGAGCTCCATGCCGGCTTATGATGCGTCGTTCCGAACCCTTTCAGCAAGCAGCGCGTTGACTTGACATGAGCGACCGGATCATTCCCCTCGTCGACGCGCGCCGCATGCCCCTGCCCGACGTGGGGCCACTCGCGCCCGGCAGCCGCGTGGCCGACGCGCTCGGCCGTCCGCTGCGCGACCTGCGCATCTCGGTGACCGACCGCTGCAACTTCCGCTGCACCTACTGCATGCCGAAGGACGTGTTCGGCCCGGACTACGCGTTCCTGCCGCGGCGCGAGGTCCTGACCTTCGAGGAGATCACGCGGCTCGCCCGCATCTTCAAGGACCACGGCATCGAGAAGATCCGCCTCACCGGCGGCGAGCCGCTGCTGCGCCGCGACCTCGAGCGGCTGATCGAGATGCTCGCCGGCCTCGGCGAGCTCGACCTCACGCTCACCACCAACGGCTCGGCGCTCGCGCGCAAGGCGCGCGCCCTGCGCGACGCCGGTCTCAACCGGCTCACGGTGAGCCTCGACTCGCTCGACGACGCGGTGTTCCGCGCGATGAACGACGTCGACTTCCCGGTCGCGGCGGTGCTGGAGGGCATCGACGCGGCCGCGGCCGCCGGCCTCGCACCGCTCAAGATCAACATGGTCGTGCAGCGCGGCGTGAACGACCACACGATCGTGGCCATGGCGCGCCGCTTCAAGGGCACCGGCCACATCGTGCGCTTCATCGAGTTCATGGACGTCGGCAGCTCGAACGGCTGGCGCATGGACGACGTGGTGCCGGCGGCCGAGGTGGTGCGGCGCATCGGGGCCGAGCTGCCGCTCGAGCCGGTGGACCCGAACTACTACGGCGAGGTGGCCGAGCGCTGGCGCTACCGCGACGGCGGCGGCGAGATCGGCGTGATCGCGTCGGTGACGCGGGCGTTCTGCCGCAGCTGCACCCGCGCGCGCCTGTCCACCGACGGCGCGCTCTACACCTGCCTCTTCGCGACCGGGGGCTACGACCTGCGCGCGCTGCTGCGCGGCGGCGCCTCCGACGCGGAGATCCACGCCGCGATCGGGCGCATCTGGCGGGTGCGCGGCGACCGCTATTCCGAGCTGCGCACCGCGCACACGGCGCAGCTGCGCAAGATCGAGATGTCGTACATCGGCGGATGAGGTGCGGCCGGTGAACGCGCCCCACAAGCCGCTGCTGACCGACGCCGCGCGCCCCGCGACCTTCGAGGTGGAGGCGCTGAACGAGCGCGGCGAGGCGGTGCCGACCCCGATCGCCGGGGAGCACCCGCTCACGCTGTACCTCGACAAGCGCGAGCTCGTGACGCTGATGACGCTCGGCCAGGCGCCCGAGGCGCTCGCGCTCGGGTACCTGCGCAACCAGCGGCTGGTGCGCGGGATCGAGGAGATCGCGGCGGTGCAGGTCGACTGGGAGACCGACTCGGTCGCGGTGACCACGCGCAAGGGGGTGAAGGGGCTCGGCGCGAGGATGAAGAAGCGCACCGTGACCACCGGCTGCGGGCAGGGCACGGTGTTCGGCGACCTGATGGAGGAGATCGAGTCGATCCGGCTCCGCGACGACGTGCGGCTGGAGGAGGCCGCGCTGTACGCCCTGCTCGACGCGGTGCGCCGGCACGAGACGATCTACAAGACCGCCGGCGCCGTGCACGGGTGCGCCCTCATCGCGAACGAGCCGCCCGGCGCGCCCGGCGCGAGCCCGATCCTCTACTTCGTCGAGGACGTCGGCCGGCACAACGCGGTGGACGCGATCGCCGGGCGGATGTGGCTCGACGGCGTCGACGGCTCGGACAAGATCTTCTACACCACCGGGCGGCTCACCTCGGAGATGGTGATCAAGTGCGCGCAGATGCGCGTTCCCTTCCTCGTCTCGCGCTCCGGGCTCACGCAGATGGGCTGGACGGTCGCCCGGCGCACCGGCATCACCATGCTCGGGCGCGCGGTGGGCAAGCACTACCTGCTGTTCACCGGCCGGCACCGGTTCGTGAAGACCTCGCTGCCGACGATGACGGCGTGAGACGATGGACCTCCGCGACTCCCCGCGCGTCACCGGGCTCATCCTCGCCGGCGGCCAGGGCCGGCGCATGGGCGGCGTCGACAAGGGCCTGCAGCCGCTGCGCGGCCGGCCGCTCGCGGCCTGGGTGCTCGAGCGCCTCGCGCCGCAGGTGACCGAGGTGATCATCAACGCGAACCAGCACCAGGCCGAGTACGCGCGGCTCGGCTGCCGCGTCGTCGGCGACGAGATCGGCGGCTTCGCGGGGCCGCTCGCGGGCCTGCACGCCGGCCTGAAGGCGAACGTGCACCCGTTCCTCGTCACCGTGCCGTGCGACTCGCCGTTCCTGCCGCGCGACCTCGTCGCGCGGCTGCACGCCGCGCTGGTGGCGCACCACGCCGACCTCGCGGTGGCGAAGACCGGCGACCAGCCGCACCCGGTCTTCGCGCTGGTGCGCGAAACGCTCGCCGGACACCTCGCGCAGTTCCTCGGCGGCGGCGGGCGCAAGATCGACGCGTGGTACGCGTCGCTGCAGGTCGTCGAGGTCCCCTTCGACGACGAGGCCGACGCGTTCTCCAACATCAACACGCCCGCCGAGCTGGCGCAGCACGAGCGGCGGCCGTGACCTCGCTGCGCGCGATCGCGAGCTGCATCGACGGCTACGACCCGGACGCCCTGCCGGTCGAGATCGCGCGCCGGGTGATCGGCTCGCTCGTCGCGCCGGTCGCCGCCTGCGAGCGCGTCGCGGTGCGCGCGAGCCTGGGGCGCGTGCTCGGCGCCGACGTCGTCTCGACCACCAACGTGCCGGCGAGCGACAACTCGGCCATGGACGGCTACGCCGTGCGCGGGGCGGACCTGAGCGCGGGCGGCGAGACCGTGCTGCGCGAGGTCGGCGCGGCGTTCGCGGGACAGGCGTTCGACCGCGCCGTCGGCCCCGGCGAGTGCGTGCGCGTGATGACCGGCGCGGTGATGCCCGCCGGCACCGACACCGTGGTGATCCAGGAGCACGTCCGCGTCGAGGGCGATCGCGTCGTCGTGCCGCCGGGTCAGCAGGCCGGCCAGAACCGCCGCTTCGCCGGCGAGGACCTCGCGGTCGGCCAGGTCGCGCTCCCGGCCGGGCGGATGATGCGGCCCGCCGACCTCGGCCTCCTCGCGTCTCTCGGGCTCGCCGAGGTGACGGTGCGGCGGCGGCCGCGGGTCGCGTTCTTCTCGACCGGCGACGAGCTCGCGTCGGTCGGCGCCCCGCTCAGGACGGGCGAGGTCTACGACTCCAACCGCTACACGCTGTACGGCATGCTCGCCCGGCTCGGCGTCGACCTGATCGACATGGGGGTGGTGCGCGACGACCCGGCGCGGCTCGAGCGCGCGTTCCTCGACGCCGCGGCGAGCGCCGACGCGGTCATCACCTCGGGCGGCGTGTCGGTCGGCGAGGCGGACTTCACGCGCGAGCTGCTCGGCCGGCTGGGCGAGGTGCTGTTCTGGAAGATCGCGATGCGCCCGGGGCGGCCGATGGCGGTGGGCCGCATTCGCGACGCGTTCTTCTTCGGCCTGCCGGGCAACCCGGTCGCGGTGATGGTGACCTTCTACGGCTTCGTCCGCGACGCGCTGCTGCGGCTCGCCGGACGCACCGACGACTGCGAGCTGCCGGTCCTGCAGGTGCCGTGCGCGACCGCGCTGCGCAAGAGACCCGGACGCACCGAGTTCCAGCGCGGCGTCCTCGCGCGCGGCGCGGACGGCAAGTGGTCGGTGCGGGTCACCGGCCAGCAGGGCTCCGGGGTGCTGCGCTCGATGTCGGAGGCGAATTGCTTCATCGTGCTCGAGCACGGCCGCGGCGACGTGCAGGCCGGGGATCTCGTCAGCGTGCAGCTGTTCGAGGGACTCGCCTGAGGACGGCGCGGCGGCGCCCGGAACGACCCGCACGATGAGCGCCGCGCGGCCGCAGGCCGCGACCATCGGCTTCGTGGCCCTGCTCGGTGCGCTCGCCACGCTGTCGCCGTTCGCCATGGACACGTACGTCCCGGCGATCGCGGCGGTGGGCGCCGCGCTCGGCGCGAGCCCGCTCGAGACCCAGCAGACCCTGTCGGCCTACGTGCTCGGGCTCGCGCTCATGGGCCTGTGGCACGGCGCCATCTCGGACGCGGCCGGCCGCCGGCCGGTCGTGATCGCGTCGCTCGTCGTGTACACGGCCGCGAGCCTCGGCTGCGCGCTCGCGGCCGACGTGCGCACGCTGATCGCGCTGCGCCTCGTGCAGGGGCTCGCGGGCGGCGCCGGCATGATCATCGGGCGCGCGATCGTGCGCGACACGTTCGACGGCCCGGCGGCGCAGCGCCTGCTCAGCTCGGTGATGCTCACGTTCTCGGCCGCGCCGGCGGTGGCGCCGATCGTCGGCGGCTGGCTGCATCAGCTGTTCGGATGGCGCTCGATCTTCTGGTTCCTGTTCGCCCTCGGCGTCCTGCTCGTGCTGTGGGCGGCGCTCGCGCTGCCCGAGACGCTGCCGCGCGCGCAGCGCCAGTCGTTCGCGCCGCGCTCGCTCGCGCGCAGCTACGCGCGCGTGCTGCGCTCGCCGCGCTTCCACCTGCTCACCGCGCTCGCGGGCTTCAGCTTCCAGGCGTTCTTCCAGTACGTCGGCGCCGCGAGCCCGTTCCTGATCGGCGCCCTCGGCCTGGACGAGTCGCAGTTCGGCTACCTCTTCGTGCCGGTGGTCGCGGGTTTCATGATCGGCGCGGCGATGTCGGGGCGCACCGCGGGGCGCTGGTCGCGGGGGCGGACGGTGGCAACCGCGCTCGCGCTCCTCCTCGTCGCGACCGCCTGGAACGTGCTGTGGCATCTCGCGTTCGCGCCCGGCGTCGTGCCGAGCATCGCGCCGATCGCGCTCGCCGCGGTCGGGATCGCGCTCGTCATGCCGGTCTCGCAGCTGATGGTGCTCGACATGTTCCCCGCGACGCGCGGCCTCGCCGCGTCGTGCCAGGTCACCGTGCAGCTCCTGATCGGCGCGCTCAACATCGGCGTCCTGTCGCTCGCGCTCGCGCACTCGCCGCTGCACCTCGCGTTCGGCGGGCTCGGCTGGGCGCTCGCGGCCACCCTCGCCTGGGCGATCTACCTGCGCGGGTCGCGGCGCGCGCGGACGCGCGCATGACGCGGGACCAGCGCGCGTGCGCGCACCCCGCGCTCAGCGCTCCTCCGGCAGGCGCACCACGTTGCCGAGCAGCGCGGCGGGTTCGGATTCCGGCTCGTCTTCCCGCGCATCCGCCGCCTGCGGGGCCGGCAGCGCCTCGACGTCGCGCAGCTTGCGCTCGATCGCGCGCGTGCGCACCTCGGCGTTGCCGATGGTGTTGGTCGCTTCCTCGAGCTTCTTCTTGGTGCGCGCCAGCACCTCGCCGAACCGGGCGAACTCGCCCTTGACCTCGCCGAGGATCTTCCACACCTCGCTCGAGCGCTGCTCGATCGCGAGCGTGCGAAAGCCCATCTGCAGGCTGTTGAGGATCGCGTTGAGCGTGGTCGGGCCGCACACGATCACGCGGCATTCGCGCTGCAGCGCGTCGAAGAGGCCCGGGCGCCGCAGCACCTCGGCGTAAAGCCCCTCGAACGGCAGGTAGAGCAGCGCGAAGTCGGTGGTGGCGGGCGGCTCGAGGTACTTGTCGGCGATCGCGCGCGCCTCGAGGCGGATGCGCGCCTCCAGCGCCTTGCCCGCGGCCTCCATCCCCTCCGCGTCGGCGGCCTCCTGCGCCTTGGCGAGGCGCTCGTAGTCCTCCAGCGGAAACTTCGCGTCGAGCGGCAGCCAGACGATGCCGTCGCGCTGGTTGCGCCCGGGCAGGCGGATCGCGAACTCGACCCGTTCGTTGCTGCCCGGCCGCGTCGCCACGTTGGTGGCGTACTGGCCCGGGGCGAGAATCTGCTCGAGCAGGCCGGCGAGCTGCATCTCGCCGAGCACGCCGCGCGCTTTCACGTTCGCGAGCACGCGCTTGAGATCGCCGACCCCCGCGGCGAGGTTCTGCATCTCCCCCAGCCCGCGGTGCACCTGCTCGAGCCGCTCGCTCACCAGCCGGAAGGACTCGGCGAGCCGGCCCTCCAGCGTCTTCTGCAGCTTCTCGTCCACGGTGAGGCGCATCTCCTCGAGTTTCTTCTCGTTGCCCGCGGCGATCTCGGCGAGCCGCCCCTCGACCGACCCGCGCAGCTCGGCGAGGCTCTGCGCGAGCGCGTCGCCGAAGCGCTGCAGCTGCGCCGCGCCCTCCTCCCGGCCGCTGCGGCCCTCCGCGAGCATGCCGGAGAGCTTCTGGTCGACCGCGGCGCGCACCCCCTCGAGCGCGGCCGCGAATCCGGTCATCTGGGTCGCGAGCGTCTGCGCGGCGCGCGCGCCGGCCGCGGCCTGCTCGGTGCGCGCC
>JAGVSZ010000210.1 GCA_019137045.1 Betaproteobacteria bacterium | reverse complement strand
GAAGGCTGGATGCGCAAGCCGCACATCCGCAACGCCTACAAGACGCTGGTCCCGCTCGTCTCGGACTCGCCGTGGTCGCCGGCGCTCGGCCCCGCGCATCTGCCCTGGCTGTTCCAGAAGGAGGCGCCGGACCACTGGCCGCGAACCCGGCCGCCCGATGTCTGGTTCTGCTACCGGACCAATCCGGCGATCTCGTCCTGGAACGCGCCCGAGGTGGCCAACCGCCTCGCCGAGTTCCCGTTCATCGTCGCGTTCGCCTATACCGACGACGAGACCAACCACTTCGCGGACATCCTCCTGCCCGAGGCCTCCGACCTCGAGAGCCTGCAGCTGATCCGCATCGGCTCCACCAAGTTCCAGGAGCAGTTCTGGAAGCACGAAGGCTGGGCCATCCGCCAGCCGGCGATCGACTCGCCGTGCGACACGCGGGACTTCACCGACATCGCCACTGGCCTCGCCGAACGCGCGGGCATTCTCGAGGCATACATCGCGGCGGTGAATCGCGGCGCTGCGGGCGTCGCGCTGCGCGATCGCAACGGGCGCTACGACTACGCCCTCGACGCCACGCGGACGCCGACCCGCGACCAGGTCTGGGACGCGTTCTGCAAGGCGGCGAGCAGCGAGCTCACCGGCGGGGACGAGGTGCGCGACCTCGCCTGGTTCAAGGAGCACGGCTATCTGCTGCGGCCGTTCCCGCAGCTCGACTGGTACCTCTACCCGGCCCTGGAGCGCCAGGGCCTTCGGTTCGAGCTGCCCTACCAGGAGCGGCTGACGCGCCACGGGCGCGAGCTCGCCAACCGCCTGCGCGAATCCGGGATCGAGTGGTGGAACGCGCAGCTCACGGAGTACGAGTTCATGCCGACCTACGAGCGCTTCCCGGAGATCTGGATCGAGTACGCGCGCGAGTACGGCCGCGACCCCGCCGAGTTCCCGTTCTGGGCGCTCACCGCGCGCTCGATGCAGTACAGCTGGGGCGCGAACGTCGGCCTGCCGCTGATCAACGAGGTGGCGAACAACGTCTCCGGCCACCGCGGGGTGATCCTGAACCGCACCACCGCGCGGCGCCTGGGCATCGCCGAGGGCGAGCGCCTGGTGATCGAGTCGGTCTCGGGCGTGACCGAGGGCAGCGCGGTGCTGCGCGAGGGCATCCGGCCCGACACGCTGCTGATGATCGGGCAGTTCGACCACTGGAAGACTCCCTACGCAAAGAACCTCAAGCTGCCGAGCCTGAACTCGCTCACCGACCTCTCGCTGAAGCTTACCGACAGCTCGGGCAGCGGCGCGGACGTGATGCGGGTGCGGATCCGCCGCGCGGCCACCGGCGAGATCCTCGGCGCGCCCGCAGCGGTACCCGCGTGAGCGAGGTCACCGAAGGCCGGGCCGTGCCGCGCTGGGGCATGGTGATCGACCTCAACCGCTGCGTCGGCTGCCAGACGTGCACCATCGCCTGCAAGCACGCCAACGACACTACGCCGGGCGTGCAGTGGCGCCGCGTGCTCGACGTCGAGCAGGGCGCCTTTCCGGACGTCCAGCGCCTGTTCCTGGTGGTCGGCTGCCAGCACTGCGCGGATCCGCCCTGCGTGCCGGTCTGCCCGACCGGCGCGACGCGCCAGCGCGCCGATGGCCTGGTGACGATGAACTACGACGTGTGCATCGGCTGCGCCTACTGCGCCGTGTCCTGTCCCTACGAGGCGCGCACCATCGTGCACGACCCCAAGGGCTACTACGGCGGCGCGCTGACGCGGCAGGAGCAGGCAACCGCGCATCCCGAGCGCCGCGGCGTCGCGCAGAAGTGCACCTTCTGCCAGGGCCGCATCGAGGACGGCATTGCGCAGGGCCTGACCCCGGGCGTCCACCCCGAGGCGACGCCGGCCTGCTCCGCCGCGTGCATCGCGCAAGCGATCCACTTCGGCGACTTCAACGACGCCGGGAGCAACGTGTCGCGGCTGCTCCGCGAGCAGCCCAGCCTGCAGCTCAACGCCGGGGTCGGCACCGACCCGCAGATCAAGTACCTCTACACCACGCCCGCGGTGCCAGGCCGGCCGGCCGGAGTCCAGGCCGACGAGGAAGAGCGCCTCGCCGATCCGTTCAACCCGCTGGTCGGGTCGCTGCAGAAGTTCTGGGACTGGCGCGCCGCGATGAACTGGATCCTGGGCGGGATCGGCAGCGGCCTGGCGATCGCCACCGGGCTCGCGCTCGGGTCCGGCGCGCTCGACCCGCGCCTCGCGCCCGTGCTGTTCGTCGCCGCCGCGGCGATCGTGTCGGTGGGCCTGTTCTGCGTGTTCCTGAAGATCGGCCGGCAGGCGCGCTTCTGGCGCGCGGCGCTGCGCCCGCACACCTCGTGGATGTCGCGCGAGCTCTATGCGGCGATTGCGTTCTACGCGTCGGTGCTCGCCGCCCTCGTCGCGCCGGGACCGGGCCCGTTCGCGCTCGCGCCGCTTTCCGCCGCGGCGTTCCTCCTCTGCCAGGCGAAGATCCTGCACCTCGCGCGCGGCATTCCGGCGTGGCGCGCACCGCTCGTGCCGTGGTTGCTTCTCGCAAGCGGGCTGCTCGAGGGCTGCGGAGCGCTCGCGGCGGCGCCGCTGCTGGCCGGCGGCGCGGGCGTCGCGTGGGCCGGCGGTGCGATCATCGGGCTCGCCGTCGTCAACGCGCTGCTGTGGCGCGCCTACGTCGGGACCTCCCGCGCGCGCGGCATCGGTCCGCTCGCGCGTCGCGTCCTCGCCCGGGTAACCGCGCCGCTGCACGCGATCGGGCACGCGCTGCCCGCTGTGCTGGCGGCCGCCGCGGCGTTCGTCCCCGCCGCGTCCGGCGTCTTGCTGGCGCTAGCGGGCCTCGCCGCAATCGCCGGCGGCGCGCTGTGGAAGTTCGCGCTCGTCGTGCGCGCGGGGTACACCCAGGGCTTCGAGCTCTCGCACCTGCCCCAGCGCGGCTCCGGCCGCCGCGCAGCGCCGCCGCGCCTGGGCGGCTGGACGCGTTCGGCATGACGATCGGTGCGTGACCCGCCCCCGCCGCCGGCACTAGGTCCGGCGGCGCGTCCGGGCGCGCTGGGTGCGGGGTCCGGCACGTCCTGCGACTTCCCGTTCGAACAATCCGTGGCAGATCAGCCGCGTGAACGTCTCGGCCACCTGCGCCAGGCTCACGTCGGTCACCGCATGCGGCCAGCGCGCGACCGAGTTGCACATGCCGAGCACCGCCCGCACGGCCAGCGGCGAGTCGAGGGTCGCAGGGATGGTGCCTTCGCGCTTGCCCTCCTCCAGCAGCGCGCACCACAGCGCCTCGTAGGCGCGCGATTGCGCGTCGAGCGGGTAGCGGGCGCGGCGCGGCAGGTCGCGCCGCTGGAAGAGGAAAGCATGCACGTAGAAGCGCTTCTCGAGCAGCGGCTCGAGGTGCGCTCGCACCGCGCGGCGCACCCGCTCCTCGGCAGGCAGCGCGAGCGCCACGACCGCCTCCAGCCGCTGCACGAACTCGCCGATGCCGTAGCGGCAGATCGCCTCCAGCAGATTCGACTTGGAGGGGAACCAGTAGTACAGGGCGGCCGGCTTGACGCCGCAGCGGGCGGCGATCCGGCGCATGCTCGCCCCGGGGTAGCCGCGCGCGGCGAACTCCGTCGCCGCAACGTGCAGCAGTTCAAACTTCCTGTCGGTGCTGGCCTTGCGAGGCATATTGCGTTTTCCTGAACGATCGTTAAACTAACGCGATGGGAGAGAGGCTGACCGTCGACAACCCCCCGAGCGCCGAGGGCCCGTGGCGCGAGCGCGGCCCGGTGACCGGCCCGAAGGACGCGGCCTGCGGCTTCGAGGTGACGGAGAATTTCGAGCGCTTCAACCAGTCCAACGACATCTATACGCGCGGCCAGTGGGACGCGCGCATTCGCTCCGAGAAGGTGCTCAACTGGTTTCGCGGAATGTTCCGCACCGGACTGGGGGCGCGCAACGCCGAGGGCTATTCGGTGCGCGACTTCGCGCTGCGCAACGCGGGCTGGATGGGTGCCAACCTGACCATCCAGCGCAGCCTGCACCTGGGTCGCACCGACGGCTTCCTCGACTACATCCGGCCCTATTCCGAGCCCAATCCGGAGAAAGATCCGGTCGAATCGCCCGCGGCGATGAGCGAGGAGGTCAAGCGCGTGGCGCGCCTCTTCGGCGCCGACGACGTGGGCATCACGCAATACGATCCGCGCTGGCATTACACCGCGAGCTTCTCGCCCAAGACCCTTGAGGAGAAGCCATATGCGATCCCCGACGGCCTGCCCAACGTCATCGTTGTCGTCACGGCCATGCACTACGAAGCGGTGCAGTCCTATCCCTCGGCCACGGCCGGGGTGGCGGTCGGCCACGGCTACTCGCGCGACTGCGAGCTCGTGCAGGCGATCGCCACCTATCTCCTGAACCTCGGCTACCGGGCGGTCGCCACCGTCAACGACACCTCACTCGCCATCCCCTACGCCATCCAGGCCGGGCTGGGCGAATACGGCCGCAACGGCCTGCTGATCACCAAGGATTTCGGCCCACGCGTGCGCATCGGCCGCATCCACACCGACGTGCCGCTCGCCCACGACCAGCCGATCCGCTTCGGCGTGCGCGAGTTCTGCGACACGACCTGCCGGCGCTGCGCCTCGGAGTGCCCTCCGAAGGCCATCTCCTTCGGCAAACCCACCGAGGAAGTACCGGGCCGTTCGCTGATCAAGGGCGTGCGCAAGTGGCAGGTCGACCCGGAGAAGTGTTTCAAGTTCTGGGTCAACCAATCGACCGAATGCGGCGTGTGCATGCGCGTGTGCCCCTACAACAAGGATACCTCGAGGTGGGCGTCGCGGACCTGGTACCGCCTGTGGCGCCGCATGGCTGCCTCGCCGTTGAAGCGCTTCGCCCTCTGGCTGGACGTGAAGCTCGGATACGGCAAGCGCGTCAAGCCGCGCGAGTACTGGCGCAAGTTCAGCTCGACCTGATCGAATCCGACCGGATCGAAGCGAGGATGCAGAACCTCGTCCGCGCATTCCGGAACACCGTTCGGCACAACGGGCCGCGCCCCGCGCTTCTCGACGCTTCGCGCACGTTCACCTGGAACGAGCTCGGCGAGCGCGTGGCACGAGCCGCCGGCGCCCTGCACCATCTCGGCATCCGGCAGGGCGCGCGCTTCGCGATCCTGTCGCGCAACGGCTTTCGCCACGAGGAGCTGAAATGGGCCGGCCTGTGGCTCGGCGCGGTGCCGGTGCCGATCAACTTCCGCCTCGCGCCGCCGGAGATCGCGCAGATCCTGGCCGACGCCGGCTGCGAGCGGGTTCTGGTCGAAGCGCCCTTCGCGCCGATGCTCGGCCAGTCCGCGCTCGCCGCGTGGCAGGCGGGCGCCGTCCCGATCGGCGAGGCCGCGGGCACAAGCGGCGCGCCTTACGAGGCGCTGCTCGCCGCCGCCGACCCGCTGCCGCCCCATGACGCCGGGGCGGCGGACGACGCGATCCTTCTCTACACCGGCGGAACCACCGGGCGCAGCAAGGGCGTGCGCCTGTCGCACGCCAACATCCTCGCCTGCGCCCACGCCTTTGCGGTGGGCACCGGGGCACGCCGCGACCAGGTCTACTTGCACGCCGCGCCGATGTTTCACTCCGCGGACCTGCTCGGGCTCGCCTGGCTGCTGCAAGGCGCCCCGCAGTGCTATCTGCCGCAGTTCTCCCCCGCCGCGTTCCTGGACGCGCTCCGGCGCTACAGCGTGGGTGCCGTGGTGACGGTGCCCACGATGCTGATCGCGACGATCTCGGACCCTGCGTTCGCGCAGGCCGACGCCGCCAGCCTGCGCGTGCTGATCTACGGCGCCGCGCCCATGGCGGTGGAGTGGATCAGGCGCGTCGCGCAGGCCTTTCCCCAGGTCGATCTCTACAACTGCTACGGCCTGACCGAGACCGCACCTGACCTCACGATTTTCGACGCGCAGGAGTTCCGTGCCGCCATCGGCTCCGCCGCGCCACACCTGACTTCGGTCGGCAAGCCCAACCTCGTGAACGAGCTCAAGGTGGTCCGGCCCGACGGCAGCGAGTGCGCCACCGATGAGGCCGGCGAACTGCTCGCACGAGGTCCCAATGTCATGCCCGGTTACCTGAACCGCCCGGAGGAGACGAGCGCGGCGCTGCGCGAGGGCTGGCTGCACACCGGGGACGTCGCGCGCATCGACGCCAACGGCTATGTGTACCTGCTCGACCGGCTGAAGGACATGGTGATCACCGGCGGCGAGAACGTCTATTCCTCGGAGGTGGAGGCGGTGCTGCACCGGCACCCGGACGTCGCCGAGGCCGCGATCATCGGCGTGCCGGACCCGAAGCTGGGCGAAGCGGTGATGGCCGTGATCGTGCCGCGCAGCGGCGCAAACCCCGATCCGGAGCAGATCTCGGCGCATTGCCGCGCCGCGCTGGGCGGGTTCAAGGTGCCGCGGCGCTTCAGCTTCGTCCAGGCGCTCCCCAAGAGCGCGCTGGGCAAGGTGCTCAAGGCGGAGTTGCGCAGCCAAGTACGCGCGGGGTAAACCACGAGGGCGGCGCATTCTGGCAGACCCGCGCCGGATCAAGTAATCTCGGCATTGATCCCCTCGCGATTTGCCCATGCCGCGCCCTCTCCCCAGCTCGATCGACGACACCGCCGCCCTCCTCGCCGGCGCCGACTACGTCGCCGAGCGCAGCCTCGCGACCGCGGTGTTCTTGAGCCTGCGGATGGGCAAGCCCCTCTTCCTCGAGGGCGAAGCCGGGGTCGGCAAGACCGAGATCGCCAAGGTCCTCGCTACCACGCTCGGCCGCAAGCTCGTGCGCCTGCAGTGCTACGAGGGCCTCGACGTGGCGAGCGCGGTGTACGAATGGAACTACCCGCGCCAGATGATCGAGATCCGCCTGGCCGAGGCCGAGGGCGTGAAGTCGCGCGCAGGGCTCGAGGGGGACATCTTCACCGAGAAGTTCCTCATCCGCCGCCCGATCCTGCAGGCGCTCGAGGGCGACATCGCCGGCCCGCCGGTGCTGCTGATCGACGAGCTCGACCGCACCGACGAGCCGTTCGAGGCTTATCTCCT
>JAGVSZ010000472.1 GCA_019137045.1 Betaproteobacteria bacterium | reverse complement strand
GACCCAGGTCACGCTGTTCGACGGCCGCACCGGCGATCCGTTCGACCGCGCGGTGACGGTGGGCTACATGCACATGCTCAAGCTCCATCACCTGGTGGACGACAAGATGCACGCGCGCTCGACCGGGCCGTACTCGCTCGTGACGCAGCAGCCGCTCGGCGGCAAGGCGCAGTTCGGCGGCCAGCGCTTCGGCGAGATGGAGGTGTGGGCGCTCGAGGCCTACGGGGCGAGCTACACGCTGCAGGAGATGCTCACGGTGAAGTCCGACGACATCCAGGGCCGCACGAAGGTGTACGAGAACATCGTCAAGGGCGACCACAAGATCGACGCCGGGATGCCGGAGTCGTTCAACGTGCTGGTGAAGGAGATCCGGTCGCTCGGCATCGACATCGACCTGGAGCGGTACTGAAGACCGGACGGGGCCGGCGCGGCTGGCGCGGCCCCGGTGAAAAGTCACTGCGAAGGAGTTTCTCGTGAAAGCGCTACTCGATCTCTTTAAGCAGGTCACGCAGGAAGAGGAGTTCGACGCGATCAAGATCGGGCTCGCCTCGCCCGAGAAGATCCGGTCGTGGTCGTACGGCGAGGTGAAGAAGCCGGAGACGATCAACTACCGCACCTTCAAGCCGGAGCGCGACGGCCTGTTCTGCGCGAAGATCTTCGGGCCGATCAAGGACTACGAGTGCCTGTGCGGGAAGTACAAGCGGCTCAAGCACCGCGGCGTGATCTGCGAGAAGTGCGGCGTGGAGGTGACGCTCGCCAAGGTGCGCCGCGAGCGCATGGGCCACATCGAGCTCGCCAGCCCGGTCGCGCACATCTGGTTCCTGAAGAGCCTGCCGTCGCGTCTCGGCCTGGTGCTCGACATGACGCTGCGCGACATCGAGCGCGCGCTGTACTTCGAGGCGTACGTCGTCATCGATCCGGGCCTCACCCCACTCAAGCGCGGCCAGCTCCTCACCGAGGACGACTACCTC
The DNA here is from genome assembly GCA_019137045.1 of Betaproteobacteria bacterium. Taxonomy (GTDB): domain Bacteria; phylum Pseudomonadota; class Gammaproteobacteria; order Burkholderiales; family SG8-39; genus JAGVSZ01. Next base: position 6,082 of record JAGVSZ010000472.1, on the reverse strand, counting down.
GCGAAGGTCGAGGAGTTCGGCGACGACTTCTCCGCGACCATGGGCGCGGAAGGGATCCGCGAGCTGCTCAACGCGCTCGACGTCAACCACGAGATCGACCAGCTGCGCAAGGAGCTCGAGGGGACCACCTCCGACACCAAGATCAAGAAGATCGCCAAGCGGCTCAAGGTGCTCGAGGCGTTCCAGAAGTCCGGCATCAAGCCGCACTGGATGATCATGGAGGTGCTGCCGGTGCTGCCGCCGGAGCTGCGCCCGCTCGTCCCGCTCGACGGCGGCCGCTTCGCGACCTCCGACCTGAACGACCTCTATCGCCGGGTGATCAACCGCAACAACCGCCTCAAGCGGCTGCTCGAGCTCAAGGCGCCGGAGATCATCGTGCGCAACGAGAAGCGCATGCTGCAGGAGGCGGTCGACTCGCTGCTCGACAACGGCCGCCGCGGCAAGGCGATGACCGGGGCCAACAAGCGCCCGCTCAAGTCGCTCGCCGACATGATCAAGGGCAAGGGCGGGCGCTTCCGCCAGAACCTGCTCGGCAAGCGCGTCGACTACTCCGGGCGGTCGGTGATCGTGGTCGGCCCGCAGCTGAAGCTGCACCAGTGCGGCCTGCCGAAGAAGATGGCGCTCGAACTCTTCAAGCCGTTCATCTTCCACAAGCTGGAGATGCAGGGCATCGCGACCACCATCAAGGCCGCCAAGCGGGAGGTGGAGTCCGAGTCGCCGGTGGTGTGGGACATCCTGGACGACGTGATCCGCGAGCACCCGGTGCTGCTCAACCGCGCGCCCACGCTGCACCGGCTCGGCATCCAGGCGTTCGAGCCGCAGCTGGTGGAGGGCAAGGCGATCCAGCTCCATCCGCTGGTCTGCGCGGCGTTCAACGCCGACTTCGACGGCGACCAGATGGCGGTGCACGTCCCGCTCTCGCTCGAGGCCCAGATGGAGGCGCGCACGCTGATGCTGTCCTCCAACAACGTGCTGTCGCCCGCGAACGGCGATCCGATCATCGTGCCGTCGCAGGACATCGTGCTCGGCCTGTACTACGCCACGCGCGAGCGGATCAATGCGCGCGGCGAGGCGATGGGGTTCGCCGACGTCGGAGAGATGATCCGGGCGTACGAGAGCGGAATGGTCGAGCTGCACGCGAAGATCGCGGTGCGCATCCGCGAGTTCGACGTCTCGGCCGACGGCGAGCGCAGGCCGAAGGTGACGCGCTACGACACGACCGTGGGCCGCGCCATCCTGTCCGAGATCCTGCCCGCCGGCCTGCCGTTCGAGCTGATCAACAGGCCGCTCAAGAAGAAGGAGATCTCGCGCCTGATCAACGCGAGCTTCCGCCGCTGCGGCCTGCGCGAGACGGTGATCTTCGCCGACCGGCTCATGAACGCCGGGTTCACGATCGCGACGCGCGCCGGTCTCTCGATCGGGATCGACGACATGCTGGTGCCGAAGGAGAAGCACGACCTGATCGACGAAGCCGAGAAGGAAGTGAAGGAGATCGAGAGCCAGTACACATCGGGCCTGGTCACCGCCGGGGAGCGCTACAACAAGGTGGTCGACATCTGGGGTCGCGCAGGCGACCAGGTCGGCAAGGCGATGATGGAGCAGCTCTCCACCGAGCCGGTGGTCGATCGCCGCGGGCAGAGCGTCCGGCAGGAGTCGTTCAATTCCATCTACATGATGGCCGACTCGGGCGCGCGCGGCTCCGCCGCTCAGATCCGGCAGCTCGCCGGCATGCGCGGCCTGATGGCGAAGCCGGACGGCTCGATCATCGAGACACCGATCACCGCCAACTTCCGCGAGGGGCTGAACGTCCTGCAGTACTTCATCTCGACGCACGGCGCGCGCAAGGGCCTGGCCGACACCGCGCTCAAGACGGCCAACTCGGGCTACCTCACGCGCCGCCTAGTCGACGTGACGCAGGACCTGGTCGTGACCGAGGAGGACTGCGAGACGACCAATGGCGTGCTGATGCGCGCGCTGGTCGAGGGTGGCGAGGTGGTCGAGCCGCTGCGCGAGCGCATTCTCGGCCGCGTCGCGGCGCTCGACCTGGTCGACCCGGAGCGGCAGGAAGTCGTGGTCGCGGCCGGCACGCTGCTGAACGAGGACGAGGTCGACACGATCGAATCGCTCGGCATCGACGAAGTAAAGGTGCGCACACCGCTCACCTGCGACACCCGCTGGGGCCTGTGCGCCAAGTGCTACGGGCGCGACCTCGGGCGCGGCACGCTGGTGAACGTGGGCGAGGCGGTCGGCGTGATCGCGGCGCAGTCGATCGGCGAGCCCGGCACGCAGCTCACGATGCGCACGTTCCACATCGGCGGGGCGGCGTCGCGGACGGCGGCGGCGAGCCAGGTCGAGGCCAAGTCGAACGGCTTCGCGCGCCTGTCCTCGCAGATGCGCTACGTGACCAATGCCAAGGGCGAGCGCGTCGTCATCTCGCGCAACGGCGAGGTGATGGTGGCCGACGACAACGGCCGCGAGCGCGAGCGGCACAAGGTGCCCTACGGCGCCACCCTGAACGTCGACGACGGCAAGGCGGTGAAGGCGGGCCAGATCCTCGCGGCCTGGGATCCGCACACCCGGCCGATCATCACCGAGTACGCGGGTACGATCAAGTTCGAGAACGTGGAGGAGGGCGTCACCGTCGCGAAGCAGATCGACGAGATCACCGGCCTCTCGACCCTCGTCGTGATCGACCCGAAGCGCCGCGGCACCGCCGCGAAGGGGCTGCGCCCGCAGGTGAAGCTGATCAACGACAAGGGCGAGGAGGTCAGGATCCCGGGCACCGACCACGCGGTGAACATCACTTTCCAGGTCGGCTCGCTCATCACGGTGCGCGACGGCCAGGAGGTGGCGATCGGCGAGGTGCTCGCGCGTATCCCGCAGGAGTCCTCGAAGACGCGCGACATCACCGGCGGCCTGCCGCGCGTCGCCGAGCTGTTCGAGGCGCGCGCGCCCAAGGACGCCGGCATGCTCGCCGAGGTGACCGGCACGGTTTCGTTCGGCAAGGACACCAAGGGCAAGCAGCGCCTGATCATCACCGACCTCGACGCGAAGGAGCACGAGTTCCTCATCCCGAAGGACAAGCACGTGACCGTCCACGACGGCCAGGTGGTGAACAAGGGCGAGCTGATCGTCGAGGGTCCGGAGGATCCGCACGACATCCTCAAGCTCAAGGGCGTGGAGGAACTCGCGCGCTACATCACCGACGAGGTGCAGGACGTGTACCGCCTGCAGGGCGTGCGCATCAACGACAAGCACATCGAGGTGATCGTGAGGCAGATGCTCCGCCGCGTCACGATCGAGGAGGCGGGCGACAGCCGGTTCATCACCGGCGAGCAGGTCGAGCGCGCCGAAGTGCTCGAGGAGAACGAGCGCATGGAGGCCGAAGGGCGGCAACCGGCCGCCTACAGCCACAACCTCCTCGGCATCACCAAGGCGTCGCTGTCGACCGATTCCTTCATCTCCGCCGCGTCGTTCCAGGAGACCACGCGCGTCCTCACCGAGGCCGCGATCATGGGCAAGAAGGACGACCTGCGCGGCCTGAAGGAGAACGTGATCGTCGGGCGCCTCATCCCGGCGGGCACCGGCCTCGCCTACCACACCGCGCGCAAGACGGTGCCGGCCCAGGAGCTGTTCGAGGAGCCGGCCGAGTCCGCCGAGGCGGCGGAGACGGCCACCCAGTCTTGACCGGACCGGCGCGGGAGCCAGGAGGGCGGCGCGTGCCGCCCTTCGCTTTTCCCGGCCGGGCGCGTCGCATGGACAGGCGGAGCGCTCTCCTCCTCGCGCCCGGGGTGCTGCTGGCCGGCTGCGGCCTCGGCCGCAGCGCGGCGCGGTTTCCGCCGGAAGTGAGCGGGACGGTGAGCTCGCGCGAGCGCGCGGCGCTGCCGCCGGGCGCCGCGCTGCGCGTGACGCTCTACGAGACTCGCGGCGCGAGCGCCGCGCCGACGTTCATCGCCGAGCAGACCATCCCGAAGCCGGGTGCGGTCCCGATCCGGTTCCGGGTCGCCTTTCCGCCGAGCGTGATCGACGCGCGTGCCGGCTACGCGCTCGTCGCCCGCATCGAGGTCGAGGGAACCACCGTCCTCGCCAACGAGCGGCCGGTGCCGGTGCTCACGCTCGGCAACCCGGCGGTGGTCGAGATCGTCGTTGCACGGGTGCCCGCCGGGGCGCGCTGAGCGCGCCGGGCTAGCGCATTCCGATCGGGGTGTCGCCGAACACCCGCCCCGCCGCGCGCGGCGGGCAGCGCCAGTACTGCTCGGGGGCGTGCGCCGTGGCGCCCAACGCGGCCGCCGCGTGCCACGCCCAGCGCGGGTCGTAGAGCATCGCGCGCCCGAGGGCGACCATGTCCGCCTCCCCGTTGGCGACGATCGCCTCGGCCTGCTGCGGCTCGGTGATTAGGCCGACCGCAATCGTCCTGACGCCGGTCTCCGCACGGATGCGCCGGGAAAACGGCACCTGGTAGCCGGGACCGAGCGGAATCTCCTGCAGCGGCGACACCCCGCCGCTGGAGCAGTCGATCCAGTCGCACCCGCGGCGTGCGAGTTCGCGCGCGAAGACGACGCACTGCTCGAGGTCCCAGCCGCCCGTCACCCAGTCGGTCGCCGACACCCGCATCCCGAGCGGCCGGTCCGACGGCCAGGCGGCGCGGACCGCATCGAAGACCTCGAGCGGGAGGCGCATGCGGTTCTCGAGCGCCCCGCCGTAGGCGTCGTCGCGGCGGTTGGCGACGGGCGAGAGGAATTCGTGCAACAGGTAGCCGTGCGCCGCGTGCAGCTCGAGAGCGTCGAAGCCGAGCCGCGCGGCGCGGCTCGCGCTGGCGGCGAACGCCGCCCGGATGCGCTCGATGCCCTCGCGGTCGAGCGCCTCCGGCGCGGCCTCGCCCGGAAGGTGCGGCAGTGCGGAAGGCGCGACCGGCCGCCAGCCGCCGCGGTCGGCCGGAATGAGCCGGCCGCCCCGCCAGGGCACTTCGCTCGAGGCCTTGCGCCCGGCGTGTCCGAGCTGGACGGCGAGCTTGATCGGCGAACGGGCGCGCACGGTCCGGACGACGCGCTCAAGGGACGCCTCGTTCGCGTCCGAGTACAGGCCGAGGCATCCCGGGGTGATGCGGCCGGCGGCCTCCACCGCGGTCGCCTCGACGCAGAGCAGCGCGGCCCCCCCGAGCGCGAGATGCCCGAGGTGGATGAGGTGCCAGTCGTCCGCCGACCCGTCGGTCGCGGAGTACTGGCACATGGGGGAGATCACGATGCGGTTGGCGAGCTCGAGGCCGCGGAGGCGGAGGGGTGTGAACAGGGCGCTGGGCACGGGTCGGGGGAAACGGTTCAGCGGGGGACGGCGGAGTATACGGAGCCGCTTTCCCGCCCTCCAGGGGCGCCTCGACCCGGTGTCCGCGATCGTTGACCCGCGTTTGATCAACCCCTTATAATCCCGCGTCTTTCCACCCGGGATTGCCCGCTCGGGGACGGCGGCAACGCCGTCCCCGTTCATTTGGGGCCCGAACCCCCTGTAACTGCTTCAGGAAATCAGGCGTCAGGACAGGTAACGAATGCCGACCATCAGCCAGCTGATCCGCAAGGGTCGCACGAGCCCGGTGACCAAGAGCAAGGTGCCGGCGCTCGGCCGCTCGCCGCAGCGGCGCGGCGTCTGCACGCGCGTGTACACCACCACACCGAAGAAGCCGAACTCCGCGCTGCGCAAGGTCGCAAAGGTGCGGCTCACGAACGGCTTCGAGGTGATCAGCTACATCGGCGGCGAGGGGCACAACCTGCAGGAGCACTCGGTGGTGCTGATCCGCGGCGGCCGGGTGAAGGACCTGCCGGGGGTGCGCTACCACATCGTGCGCGGCAGCCTCGACACCCAGGGGGTCAAGGATCGCAAGCAGGGCCGCTCCAAGTACGGTGCGAAGCGCGGCAAGGCCGCGTGAGCGCTGCCGCCGCAGACGACGCCCGACACACCCAGCCAGCACCGAGATCAAGATGCCCCGTCGCAGAGAAGTCCCGAAGCGCGAGATCCTGCCCGACCCGAAGTTCGGGAACGTGGAGGTGTCCAAGTTCGTCAACGTGCTGATGACGCGCGGCAAGAAGTC
>JAGVSZ010000409.1 GCA_019137045.1 Betaproteobacteria bacterium | reverse complement strand
GTCAGCCAGGCGAACGCGGCCTGCGGCGCGAGGAGGAGCGCGCACGCGACGGTGCGCGCGGCGAGCGCGGCGAGGACCGTCGCCGCGGCGATCCGGCGCGCGGCGGCGCGCTCGACGGCGACGATGGCGACGAGCAGCGTCACCGCGAGCACGTTCGCGCCCGCCACCGCCGCCTCGATCTGCACGAAGGTCTCGGCCGGGTACAGCTGCGGCGGGGCGCTCGCGACCAGCTCGCCCAGGTCGCCGTTGCCGAAGAGCAGCGTCTCGGGGTTGAGCTGGGAGAAGAGCCACAGCCCGACCAGCACCAGGCCGAGGTCGACCGCGTGCCCGGGCCCGAACAGCCGCGCGCGCAGCCGGCGCAGCCCCGCTTCGGGCGCGAGGTGACCGGCGATCGCGACGCCGGCCACCGCGCCCAGGACCGCGCCGGCCGCGTTTGCGGCGAGGTCGGCGTTGGACGCGATGCGGTCGGGGAGGTAGCTCTGCGCGGCCTCGAGCAGGACGCTGACCGCGGTTGCGCCGGCGAGCGCGAGGACCGCGGCGGGCGCGCCGGTCAGGCGCGGGGCGAGCGCGAGCACCGCGAGCAGGCCGAGCGGGAAGTAGGCCGCCACGTTCAGCGCGACGTCGAACCACGTGAAGTAGCGCGGCAGCGGCGCGCCGAGGAACGCGAACGGCGAGAGCCCCTGGTCGCGCCACCCGGCGAGCGGGTAGAGGCTGCCGTAGACGACGAGCAGCAGGTAGACGAGGAGGAGGTAGCGCGCGAGCGGCGAGGCGCGGGGCGGCATCACGCCCCGGCTCCGCCGCGCGCCGCGCAGGACGCGAGCGCGCCCTGGTAGAGCGCGAGCGCGCGCGCGTCGAACAGCGCGAACACGATGCGCTCGATCCGCGCCCCGGCGACCGGGAACGCGGCGCACGTCTCGACGGCGAGCGGCGCCGCGAGCTCGATCGGATAGCCGTACACCCCGCAGCTGATCGCGGGGAACGCGATCGACCGCACCCCGTGCGCCACCGCGAGCTCGAGCGAGCGGCGGTAGCAGGCGGCGAGGAGCCGCGGCTCGTCGCGGTCGCCGCCGCGCCACACCGGCCCCACCGCGTGGATCACGTACTTCGCCGGCAGGCGATGGCCGCGCGTGAGCTTCGCCCCGCCGGTCTCGCAGCCGCCCAGGGTGCGGCACTCCGCGAGCAGCCCCGGCCCCGCGGCGCGGTGGATCGCGCCGTCGACCCCGCCGCCGCCGAGGAGCGACGAATTCGCGGCGTTCACGATCGCGTCCACCGCGAGCGTGGTGATGTCGGCCCGGAGGGCCTCCAGGCGGGTGCGCATGGCTCGCGCCATTCAAGCACGGATCGGACCGCGCCGGGGTGGGCTAGACTGCCGGGCCGCCGGCCGAGAGGGAGCGCGCGCATGCCCAGGAAGGAGATCATCGAGCGCATCGAGCAGTTCGTCGCGCCGTACCGCGTGACGAAGGGCAGGAAGTTCCGCCTGAAGGACTTCGACCCGGGCGACACCTGCGGGCTCAAGTCCGACCAGAAGGACGAGGCGAAGGCGGTGCTCGCGCAGGGCATCGAGTGGCTCGCCGAGGAGCAGGACAAGCTCTACGCCCAGGACCGCTGGTCGGTGCTGCTCGTGTTCCAGGCGCTGGACGCCGCGGGCAAGGACGGTACGATCAAGCACGTCATGAGCGGGGTGAACCCGCAGGGCTGCCAGGTGTACTCGTTCAAGCAGCCCTCGCCGGAGGAGCTCGACCACGACTTCCTGTGGCGCTACGTGAAGTGCCTGCCCGAGCGCGGCCGCATCGGCATCTTCAACCGCAGCTACTACGAGGAGGTGCTGGTGGTGCGCGTGCACGAGGCGATCCTCGCGCGCCAGAAGCTGCCCCCGGAGGTGGTGTCCCGGCGCATCTGGAAGGAGCGGCTGCGCGACATCGCCGGCTTCGAGGACTACCTGACGCGCCAGGGCACGATCGTGCTCAAGTTCTTCCTGCACGTCTCGCGCAAGGCGCAGAAGAAGCGCTTCATGGAGCGCCTCGACCAGCCGGAGAAGAACTGGAAGTTCTCGCCCGCCGACGTGCACGAGCGCCGGTACTGGGGCGACTACATGGCCGCGTTCGAGGACGCGATCCGCGCGACCGCGTCGAAGCGCGCGCCGTGGTTCGTGGTGCCGGCGGACAACAAGTGGTTCACCCGGCTGGTCGTCGCCGCGGCGGTCGTCGAGGCGCTCGAGAAGCTCGACCTGAAGTACCCCGAGATCGACGCCGCGAAGCGCAAGGAGCTCGCCGCCGCGCGCGCGGCGCTGGTGAGAGAGCGGTAGCCAGGCGGGCGCGCCCGCTTCGCCGCCGGCCTATGCCGCTGCGGCCAGTCCCCTGCGCGGAAGGGGAGCCGGGATGGCTGCGGCCGGGTCCGACCTCGGCGCCATTGCTTCCGGCGCCGCTGCGCGGCCGAGAGGGTCCTGCACCAGCCGCTTCGCCTCGGCGCGCACGAAATCCATGAAGGCGCGCGCCGCGGGCGAGACCTGCTTGCCGACCGGGTAGACGAGCTGCCACTGCCGCTCGACGGGCAGCCCCTCGACGTCCAGCACCGCCAGCTCGCGCTGTCCGGTGTCGAACCCGAGGGTGTAGCGCGACAGGAGAGACACGCCCAGCCCGGCGAGGATGGCCTGCTTGATCGCCTCGTTGGTCGACAGCTCCATGCGCACGCGCGGCGCGACGCCATGGCGGTCGAACTGCTCGCAGGCGACCAGCCGGGTCCCCGAGCCGGGCTCGCGCATGAGGTAGGGCTCGCTCGCCAGCGCGGCGAACGGGATCCTGCGCCGCTGCGCCAGGGGATGGTCGGCGCGCGCGAACACGACCATCGGGTTGGGCAGGATCGGCTGGCAGACCACTTCCTGCCCGGTCGGCGGATTGGCGAAGACGTAGAGGTCGTCCGCGTTGCGCGCCAGGCGCTCGATCAGGCCCGCGCGGTTGTGGATCTGCAGGCAGACCTCGACGTTGGGGTGGCGCTCGACGAACGCGCCGAGCAGCCGCGGCGCGAAGTACATCCCGGTGGTGCTCACCGCCAGGCACAGCCGGCCGCCTTCCAGCCCGCGCAGGCCCGCGAGCGAATCCTCGATGCGCCCGAACGCCGAGAACAGGTCGCGGCAGCCGTCCCGCAGCGCGGTGCCCGCGGGGGTGAGGTACACCTTCTTGCCGATCTGCTCGAACAGGGGCAGGCCGAGCGTGTCCGAAAGCTTGCGGATCTGGGTGGACACCGTCGGCTGCGCGAGGTGCAGTTCCTCGGCCGCGCGCGTGAAGCTGCAATGGCGCGCGACGGCCTCGAAGACGGCGAGTTGCGGGAGCATTCCGTGGCGCATGAAGCGCCGGACGAGCGGCGTCGGCATGGCGGGGCCCTTTACCTGTTGAGGCAAAGGTCTCGCTCTCGTGCCCGCCGGAGGATCCGGCGGCAGGCCCGCGAGGCCGGGGCAGCGCCCGGAATGACGACCTCGCGGCGGGGACCAAGTCGGCCCGGAGCTACTCCCGCTTTGCTGGCGCTCGGGATTACACCATGCAGGCCGCGCCGGCGCAATCTCCCGCCATCGCGGACCGTGATGATTTCGATCCGGCAGGGCGATTCGATCGCGCTGCGCGATGCAAAGCATTGCGAAAGGCGACTTTACGCGCGCGGCGGACGGGTCCAACAATGCCGCCCGAGGCTGCTCGAGCGCCATGGACATCTTCTCGGTCGAATTCCTCTCCGCCCTCGCGGCGATCATCCTGATCGACCTCGTTCTCGCCGGCGACAACGCCATCGTCATCGCCCTGGCGGCGCGCAGCCTGCCGCACCACCTGCAGCGGCGGGCCATCGTGTGGGGCACCGGCGGCGCCATCGTGGTGCGCAGCGCCATGACCATGGTGGTCGTATGGCTGCTGAAGCTCCCCGGCCTGATGCTGATCGGCGGCGCGCTGCTGGTCTGGATCGCGTTCCGGCTGCTCGCGCCGCCCGCCGGCCGCGACGAGCACGGACTCGCGGCGACGACCTTCTGGGGCGCGCTGAAGACCATCGTCATCGCCGACGCGGTGATGGGCCTGGACAACGTCCTCGCGGTCGCCGGCGCGGCGCACGGCAGCTACCTGCTGGTGGCGCTGGGACTGCTGCTCAGCATCCCGATCGTCATCTGGGGCTCGACGCTGATCCTCAAGTGGGTGGTGCGCTTCCCGGCGATCGTCTACGTCGGCGCGGGCGTGCTCGCCTGGACGGCGGCGAAGATGATGCTCGGCGAGCCCCTGGTGAAGGAACGGGTCGACGCCAACGGCTTCATCGCGCCGCTCGTCTACCTGGCCCTCATCGGCGGGGTGCTCTGGACCGGCTTCGTCAGCAACCACCGCCGCCTCGATTCCCGCATCACCGCGCGCCTGGCCGCGATGCGCAGCGGTGACCCCGTTCCCTCCGAGTCTTCCAGCGCAGGAGCATCCGCCATGCAACGCATCCTGGTCCCCGTCGACGGTTCGCGCAACGCCGAGTTCGCGGTCCGGCACGTCATCGCCGAGTTCATGCAGGACTCGGCGAAGGAGATCCACCTGCTCAACGTGCAGCCGCCGCTGTCGCAGTACGTGGCGCAGTTCGTCAGCCGCCGCAACCGCGACGCCTGGCACCGCGACCAGGCCGAGAAAGCGCTCGCGCCCGCGCGCCGCCTGCTCGAGCAGCACGGCGTGCCGTACGCGAGCAGCTACAAGCTCGGCGAGCGCGCCCGGGTCGTCGCCGACGAGGCGCGCCGACTGCGCTGCCACCGCATCGTCATGAGCACGGCGCGCAAGAACTCGCTCACCCGCATGCTGCAGGACTCCACGACCAACAAAGTGCTCGAGCGCACCAGCGTGCCGGTGGAGCTGATCGCCGGCGACGCGGTCTCGCGGCTCGAGCGCTGGGGCGTGCCGGCCGCCGTCGGGGCCCTCCTCGCCCTGCTGATCGCGGCAGTCGAATAGCGGGCCCGTTCCCGCGGCGCCGGCGCTGGCGCCTCGAGGACGCCCGGGGCCCGATCGCCTGCACGGCGGTCGCGCCGGGGAACGCCGCGGGGCGGTCGCCGGCGCCGCGGCGAGACGTAGGTTGCACTGCAACATGAGCAGTGCTACGGTTCGAATCCCGCCGTCCCGTCCCTCCGCGGAGTCCCCCCATGGCGAACGAATCCCCCCTGACGCCCGGCCTCTGGCCGCTGCCCCAGGCCGCCCAGGCCGCGACCGAATACCTGCTCGACGCGTGGCAGCGCACGATCCTCACCTGGGACGTGCTGCGCGAGCGCGGCAACCAGTACCTCGAGCACGAGCGGTCCGGCAAGCCGCCGGTGCTCGTCTTCGACTACGAGATGGTCGTCGACGGCCGCAGCCTGGCGAAGCCGGCGAACTACGCGCTGGTGCGGATCAAGCCGCCGGCCGGCTATCCGGCGGCCGACCCGAAGAAGCGCCCGTTCGTGGTGATCGACCCGCGCGCCGGACACGGCCCCGGCATCGGCGGCTTCAAGATCGACAGCGAGATCGGCATCGCGCTCAAGCAGGCCCACCCCTGCTACTTCGTGATGTTCTTCCCGCAACCCGAGCCCGGGCAGACGATCGAGTCGGTCTGCGCGGCCGAAGTGGCGTTCCTGCGCAAGGTGAACGAGCTGCACCCGCACGCCGAACGGCCGTTCGTGATCGGCAACTGCCAGGGCGGCTGGGCGCTGATGATGCTCGCCGCGCTCGCGCCGGGCGAGGTCGGCCCGATCCTGCTCGCCGGCTCGCCGGTCTCGTACTGGGCGGGCGTCGCCGGCAGGAACCCGATGCGCTACTCGGGCGGCCTCCTCGGCGGCACGTGGATGGCCTCGATGGCGGGCGACCTCGGCCACGGCAAGTTCGACGGCGCGTACCTCGTCAACAACTTCGAGAACCTCAACCCGTCGAACACCTACTGGACCAAGCTCTACAACCTCTACTCCAAGGTCGACACCGAGCGCGCGCGCTTCCTCGAGTTCGAGAAGTGGTGGGGCGGCCACTACCTCATGAACAAGGAGGAGATGGAGTGGATCTCGCAGAACCTGTTCGTCGGCAACAAGCTCGCCGTCGGGGAGGTCGAGTCGTTCGACGGCAAGCACCGCGTCGATCTGCGCAACATCCGCTCGCCGATCGTCGTGTTCGCCTCGTGGGGCGACAACATCACCCCGCCGCAGCAGGCGCTCGACTGGATCCCCGACCTCTACACGAGCGTCGACGACATCCGCCTGAACGAGCAGACGATCGTCTACTGCCTGCACGAGAGAATCGGCCACCTCGGCATCTTCGTCTCGGCGGGCGTCGCCCGGCGTGAGACGTCCGAGCTCGCCGGTGCGCTCGAGCTGATCGACACGCTGCCGCCCGGGCTGTACGAGGCGATCATCACCGACACCCACCCGGAGATGCCGGGCCTCGAGTACACCGACGGGCGCTACCTGATCCAGTTCGCGCCGCGCACGATCGACGACATCCTCGCGCTCGACGACGGGCGCAAGGACGAGCACGCGTTCGAGGTCGTCAACCGCGTCGCGCAGATCAACCAGGGCCTCTACGACACGTTCGCCTCGCCGATCGTGCAGGCGATGTCGAACGAGGCGACCGCCCGGGTGCTGCGCGCGACCAACCCGGCGCGGCTCGAGCGCTGGTTCTTCTCGGACCTGAACCCGTGGATGCTCTGGGTCAAGTCGATGGCGGACACGGTGCGCGCGAACCGCCGGCCGGCCGCGGCCGACAACCCGTTCGTGCAGGTCGAGCGCGACGTCTCCGGACGCATCGAGCAGGCGCTCGACCAGTACCGCGACGTGCGCGACGACATGTACGAGCGGATGTTCAAGGCGATCTACGAGTCGCCCTGGCTCGCCGCGGCGGTCGGCGTCGAACCGGGCGCGCCCGGCCGGCGCGGCCCGCAGTCCGCGACCTGGGAGCAGGACGAGCTCAAGCGCCTCAAGCGCAAGGAGCTCGAGGCGCACGTGGAGGCGGGCACGCTGCTCGACGCCTGGGCGCGCCTGCTCATCTACGTGCGGCCGGACGGCCCGGTCGACGAGCGCCCGTTCAACATGGTCCGGCGCATGATCGACGAGC
>JAGVSZ010000477.1 GCA_019137045.1 Betaproteobacteria bacterium | reverse complement strand
GTCGTACGGGTTCACCACCAGCGCCTCGGGCAGCTCGCGCGCGGCGCCGGTGAACTGGCTGAGGATCAGCACCCCGCGCTCGTCGTCGCGCGCGGCGACGAACTCCTTCGCCACCAGGTTCATGCCGTCGTGCAGGCTGGACACGAAGCACAGGTCCGCGGCGCGGAAGTGCTCGTACACCTCCGGCGGCTCGGCGTGCTCCACGCGCAGGACGATCGGCGACCAGCCGCCGCGGGCGAAGCGGTCGTTGACGCGCGCGGCCAGCGCGCGCACGCGCGCCTCGAACTCCTGGTACTCCTCGATGCGCGAGCGCGTCGGCGCGCACACCTGGACGAAGGTGAAGAGACCCACCCACTGCGGCTCGAGCTCGAGCAGCCGCTCCACCGCGCGGAAGCGCTCGAGGATGCCCTTGGTGTAGTCCATGCGGTCCACGCCGATGCCGATCGCCACCTCGTCGCCGAGCGCGTAGCGCCGGCGGATCGCGCTGCGGCACTCGGCCACGGTCGGCCAGTGCGCGCTCTCCGCCGGCGGCCACTCGATCGAGATCGGGTAGCGCTTGACCGCGGTGGTGCGCCCGCCGTAGGTGACGCTGAAGGTCTCGCGGTCGACGCGCGCCTCGAGCTCGCGGTCGACCGTGTCGACGAAGTTGTTGACGTGGAAACGCGTGTGGAAGCCGAGGATGCTCGAGCCGAGCAGCCCGGCGAGCAGCTCCTCGCGCCACGGCAGGATCGCGAACGCCTCCGGGTTCGGCCACGGGATGTGCCAGAAGGTGATGATCGTCGCCTCCGGCAGCGCGTCGCGCACGAGCTTCGGCAGCAGGGCGAGGTGGTAGTCCTGGACCAGCACGATCGGGTTCGCGCTGCGCGACTCCGCCACCACCGCCTTCGCGAAGCGCTCGTTCACCTCCTTGTAGCGGCTCCAGTCCTCGGCGCGGAAGGTCGGGCGCACGTGGGCGATGTGGCAGAGCGGCCACAGCCCCTCGTTCGAGAAGCCGAAGTAGTAGCCCGTCTCCTCCGCGGCGCTGAGCCACACGCGGCGGATGCGGTAGCGCGGCTTGTCGGGCGGCACGCCGACCCGGTCGTGGCGGTCGACCACCTCGCGGTCGGCGGTGCCGCTGCCGTGCGCGATCCAGGTCCCGGAGCAGGCGCGCATGATCGGCTCGAGCGCGGTCACCAGTCCGCTCGCCGGCCGCTGCACCTCGATGCGCCCGCCGCGGCGCATGTGGATGTAGGGCTCGCGGTTGGACACGACCAGGATCTCCTCGCCGCGCAGGTCGGCGCGCAGGATCGCGCGCAGGGTCTCGGGGGTCCAGGTGATCTGGCTCTCGTCGCGCGGGCGGTAGTCGCTCTCCAGCTCGCGCATGAGCGTGCGCAGGTCGCGCGCGAGCGGCTGCAGCTCGGGCATGTCGAAGCGCGCGGCCGGACGCAGCAGCCCCTCGCCGCGCAACAGCGCCTTCATTCCCTGCACCCAGCCGCGCCAGCTGAGCTGCGCCACCACCACCGTGATGAGCGAGACCAGCCCGCCGAGGGCGACGAGGAACCAGAACACGTAGCGCTTGGTCTCCTCGCTGCGGCGGGTGATGAAGCTCATGTCGTGCACGATCACCAGCTTGCCGAGCGTGCTGCCGTCGGCGCGCACGGTCTCCACCGCCACGTGCAGCGGCCCCTTGGCGCTGCCGAGCACGCGCGTGTCGCCGTCGGCGAAGCGGTCGAGACCGTCGCAGCCGATGTCGCCCGGGAACGCGCGCGTGCCGACGAACTGCCGGCGCTGTGCGTCGCAGAAGCCGAGCGCGTAGATGCGCTCGTCCTCGGCGATGCGGTTGAAGAGCGCCGCGAGCTTCTGGCGCGAGTTCGCGCGCACGAGCTCGGCGATCGGGTCCTCCAGCGTGTTGGCGATGAGCGCCGAGCGGATGTCGAGGTCGCGCACGAACCAGCGCAGCGTGAGCTGGTCCACCAGCGGCCGCACCGCGTAGGCGACGAGCCCGATGGCGACCAGGAGCGGCAGGACGAAGCGGAGCGACAGTCGCATGGCCTGAACCCGGCGCGGGAGCGGAAGGCGGGCCGCGTGCGCCGGCGAGCGGATTGTCGGAGCGCCGATTCTATGCCGATCGGCGCGTCCCGACCACCCCGGCGGGATTGCGGCATTGCATTCGCTAGAATCGCCGCATGACCACGCCCGGCACGCCTTTCACGCTCGAGGTCAACCCGAACATCCCGCGCCGCCTCGTGCGGCTCGAGGAGCTCGCGAACGACCTGTGGTACAGCTGGGACCGCCCGACGCGGGAGCTGTTCGCGCGCCTGCACCCGGCGCTGTGGGACGCCGTGTCCCACAGCCCGAAGGCGCTGCTCAAGCGCATCGACGAGCAGAAGCTGGTCGACGCTGCGCAGGACCCGGTGTTCCTGAACAGCTTCAACCGCATCCTCTCGGCGTTCGACACCTACCGCTCGGAGCCGGTGCGCGCCAACGGCGCGGCGGCGCTGCCCGCCTCCGACCTCGTCGCCTACTTCTGCGCCGAGTTCGGGTTCCACGAGAGCCTGCCGATCTACTCCGGCGGCCTCGGCATCCTCGCCGGCGACCACTGCAAGGCCGCGAGCGACCTGCGCCTGCCGTTCGTGGGCGTGGGCCTGCTGTACCGCCAGGGCTACTTCATCCAGCGCATCGACGGGGAGGGCAGCCAGCACGCGGACTACTTCGACTCCGACTTCGACGACCTGCCGGTGATGCCGGTCGCCGCCGCGGACGGCAGCGAGCTGCACGTCCCGGTCGAGCTGCCCGGCCGCACCGTGGCGGTGAAGGTGTGGCAGGCGCGCGCCGGGCACGTCACGCTCTACCTGCTCGACACCGACATCGAGGCGAACGGCGAGCACGACCGCGACATCGCGCACCGGCTCTACGGCGGCGACCGCATCACGCGCATCGAGCAGGAGCTGGTGCTCGGCATCGGCGGCGTGCGCGCGCTCGCCGCGGTCGGACTGCAGCCGACCGTGTGGCACATCAACGAGGGCCATGCCGCGTTCCTCATCCTCGAGCGCATGCGCGGCGTGATCCGGCAGGGGCTCGACTTCCGCGCCGCGCTCGAGGCGGTCGCGGCCAACACGGTGTTCACCACCCACACCGCGGTGCCGGCCGGGCACGACTACTTCGCCGCCGACGTGATGCGCGGCTATTTCGATGGCCTGTGCCGGGAGTGCGGCATGGCGCCGGAGGAGCTGCACGCGCTCGGCAGCCTGCCCGGCAACGACGAGTTCAACATGACCGCGCTCGCGGTGCGCGGCTCGCGCCGGCACAACGCGGTGTCGCGCATCCACCGCGAGGTGTCCGCGCGCGTGCTAGGCGAGCTGTGGCCGCAGGTCCCGCTGGACGAGAACCCGGTCGACTACGTGACCAACGGCGTGCACGTGCCGACCTTCCTCGCGCTCGAGTGGGTGGACGTGTTCGACCGCTTCCTCGGCTACGGCTGGTCGCAGCACCTGCGCGACCCGGCGCTGTGGCGGCGGCTCGAGGAGCTGCCCGACAACATCTTCTGGAGCGTCCGCCAGTACCTCAAGGCGCGGATGATCCACCTCGTGCGCCACCGCGTGCGCACGCAGCTGCTGCGCAACCAGGCGAGCGAGTCGCACGTGGACCGGCTGCTGAAGCTCGCCGACCCGGCCAACCCGACGGTGCTCACGATCGGCTTCGGGCGCCGCTTCGCCACCTACAAGCGCGCGGCGCTGCTGTTCGAGAACGTGGACGAGCTGCGCCGCATCACCGGCGACCCCGAGCGGCCGGTGCTCTTCGTCTTCTCCGGCAAGGCGCACCCGGCCGACGCGCCCGGCCAGGACCTGATCCGGCAGGTCGTGCAGGTGGCGCGCATGCCGGAGTTCGAGGGCCGCATCCTGTTCGTCGAGGGCTACGACCTGCGGCTCGCGCGCCGGCTGGTGCAGGGCGTGGACGTGTGGCTCAACAACCCGATCTACCCGCTGGAGGCCTCCGGCACCTCGGGCATGAAGGCGGGCATGAACGGCGTGATCAACCTGTCGGTCCTCGACGGCTGGTGGGGCGAGGGCTACGAGGGCGACAACGGCTGGGCGATCAAGCCGGCGGCGCAGGCGCTCGACCAGTACCGGCGCAACCGCGAGGAAGCGCAGACGCTGTACGAGATCCTGCAGGACCAGGTGATCCCGCTCTACTACGCGCGCGGCCCGCAGGGCTACTCGCCGGGCTGGATCGAGGTCGCGAAGCGCTCGATGGGCTCGACCCTGCCGCGCTTCAACGCCGCCCGCATGCTGCACGAGTACGTCGCGAAGCTGTACCTGCCGGCCGCGCAGCAGGGCCGGCGGTACGCCGCGGACGGCTTCGGCCCCGCGCGCGCGGTGGCCGAGTGGAAGGCGCGCGTGCGCGCGGCCTGGCCGCAGGTGTCGATCCGGCGCCTCGACGCGCCGGCGCGGAGCATCCGGTTCGGCGAGCGCGTGCGGGTCGAGGTGGCGCTGAACCTCGACGGGCTCGCGCCCGCCGACGTGGCGGTCGAGCTCATCGTCTCACGCGGCGCGCTCGGGCTGGGCGACGCGCCGATGCGCCACGCGTTCGCCTCCGACGGCACGCGCACGGAGAGCGGCGAGCACCGCTTCGTCCTCGAGCTCGCGCCCGAGCTGTGCGGCCGGCTCGACTACCGCATCCGCGCCTACCCGCGCCACGAGCTGCTCGCGCACCCGTTCGAGCTCGGGTTGATGCTCTGGGTGTGACGGATCGTCCTGCGCCGCAGGCCGTGCGCCGATTGACGGTGTGCATGATCGTGCATACACTCCCGCGTCGTGCCGTTCGAATGGGACGCCGAGAAAGCCAGGTCGAACCTCCGCAAGCACGGGGTCGATTTCGCGGACGCTGTCGGGGTGTTCCACGATCCCCTGGCGCTCTCGCGTCCCGACGAGTCCGGTCAGGAAGAGCGCTTCGTGGCCCTTGGCATGGACTTTCTTGGACGGGTTCTGGTCGTGATCCATACCGCGCGCGGCGATGACGTCCGCATCATTTCGGCGCGCGAGGCCACGCGCGCCGAGCGCCGATCATACGAAACGGGATTGACATGAAACGCGAATACGACTTCTCGCGCGCAAGACGCGGTGCAATCGTGCCCGCGGGCCGAGGCAAGACCCGGATCACGATCAGGATCGACGGCGACATCCTCGATTGGTTCCGTGCGCAGGTCCACGCGAGCGGCGGTGGGAGCTATCAGGCGATGATCAACACGGCCCTGCGCGAATACATGAAGCGCCGCGATGGCGCGCTCGCCGAGACCCTGCGCGCGGTGATCCGTGAGGAGATTGCGCCGTACATCGTCGGGCCGGCGTCGCGCGGCGGACGCAAACGCTCGCGCGCTTAGGCGCGCGCGGCGCGCGCTGGGTGGCGCAGGGCGAGGGTCCTAGTCGTCCGCATCGCCCGGTCGAACGAGGTCCGCGTAGAGCGCGGCGTACCGCTGCGCCGCCGCCCCCCACCCGAAGTCCGCCGCCATCCCGGCGCGCTGGATCTGGCGCCACGCCTTCGCGTCGCGGTAGAGCTCGGCGGCGCGCTCGACCGCCGCCAGCAGCGCGAGCGGGCTCTCCTCGGCGAAGTGGAAGCCGGTCGCGGTGCCGTCGGCGATCGACTGCGGGGTCGCGTCCACGATCGTGTCGGCCAGCCCGCCGGTCGCGCGCGCGATCGGCGGCGTGCCGTAGCGCTGGCTGTACATCTGGTTGAGCCCGCACGGCTCGAAGCGCGACGGCATCAGGAACGCGTCCGCGCCGGCCTCGATCAGGTGCGCGAGCGGCTCGTCGTAGCCGATGCGCACCGCGATGCGCTGCGCGTTCGCGCGCGCGAGCTCCTCCAGCTGCGCCTCCAGGTCGCGCTCGCCCGCGCCGAGCACGACGAGCTGCGCCGGCAGGCCGACGATCTCGCGCGCGACCTCGACCACGAGGTCGATGCCCTTCTGGCGCGTGAGCCGGCTCACCATGCCGAGCAGCGGCGCGCGCGGCTCCCGCGGCAGCCCCAGCCGCTCCTGCAGCGCCTCCTTGTTGAACGCCTTTGCGGTCAGGCGATCGGCGTCGTAGCGCTGCGCGATCAGGCGGTCGGTCGACGGATCCCACGCGGCGAGGTCGATGCCGTTCGCGATCCCGTGCAGCGCGGCGCGGCGCGCGGCGAGCAGGCCGTGCAGCCCGAAACCGAGCGGCTCGCGCTGGATCTCGCGCGCGTAGGTCGGGCTCACCGTGGTGATCGCGTCCGCGTACTGCAGGCCGCCCTTGAGGAACGACAGGCGCCCCCAGAACTCGAGGCCGTCGATCGCGAACGAAGCGGGCGGCAGCCCCAGGCGCGCGACCTCCTCCGGCGGGAACAGCCCCTGGAACGCGAGGTTGTGGATGGTCATCACCGTGGCGGCGCGCGCGCCGCCCGCGAAGCGCAGGTACGCGGGCGCGAGTGCGGTCTGCCAGTCGTTGCAGTGGAGCACCTGCGGCCGCCAGTCGAGCGGGTTCGCCGCGCCCGCGAGCAGCGCCGCGACGCGCGCGAGCTGGCCGAAGCGGCGCGCGTTGTCGGGCCAGTCGTTGCCGTCGCCGTCCTGGTAGGGCCCGCCGGCGCGCTCGTAGAACTCGGGGCAGCTGACCAGCCACGCCGGCACGCCGCCCGGCAGCGGCGCCTGGTGCAGCGCGCACGCCGGGAAGTGCGCGCTGGCGGGAATCTCCCAGAAAGGCGGCCGCTGCTCGGCCTGCGCGCGCACCGAAGGGTAGGCGGGCAGCAGCACGCGCACGTCGTGCCCCAGCGCCACCAGCGCCGCGGTCAGCCCCGCGCTCACGTCGGCGAGCCCGCCGGTCTTCGCCCAGGGCGCGCATTCGGAGGTCGCGAACAGGATGCGGAGCGGTGACAAGGGACGGCGGCCGAAAGCATCGTAGGATAGCAGCGCACCGCCGCACGCCGATCGCCCCGATGGACCAGCCCGCCGCCGCACCGCCCCCGCCGCAGCCGCGCGGCGCGGACGCGCCGCCCGAGACGGCCGCGCTCGCCGCGCAGGTGCTCGGGATCGTCGCCGCGCTGGTCGCGGAGTCGGCCCCGGCGGGGCGCGCGCCGGTGGCGCCGACGCTCGCGAGCGACCTCGAGCGCGAGCTCGGC
>JAGVSZ010000247.1 GCA_019137045.1 Betaproteobacteria bacterium | reverse complement strand
AGCACGGTTCCCGACGCCAGGGTTGCGCTGCGCACCCGCGCGCCCTCGCTTTCGAGCGCGACGACGCGGTCCTGCACGTAGGTCGCCCCGAGCGCGCGCGCCTCGCGCCGGAGCCACTGCAGCAGCGCGTACGGGTCGCACCAGCCGTCGTCGGGCGACCACGCGCCGGCAGCGAGGTCGGCCACGTTCATCGACGGAAACCGGCGCGCGAGCGCGGCGCGATCGAGGAGCTCGACGCGCGCGCCGAGCGCCGTCTGCGTGCGCCAGTTCGCTTCCAGCGTCGCGACGCCCGCCTCCGGGACGATGAAGAGGTAGCCGCCCGGCTTCCACCCGACGTCCGGCACGGCGCGGATGAAGTCGACGCCGAACAGCGACATCGCGACGTTCTCGGGACAGGAGAAGAGCCGCCGCGCGCCGCCCGATGCGCGCGGCGTCGAGGCGAGCGCGTAGGTCGGGTCCGGCTCGACGACGGCGACGCGCAACCCCGGTTGCTCGCGCAGCAGGAAGTACGCGACGCTCGAGCCGACGGCGCCGCCGCCGATCACGACGGCGTCGCAGCGGGTCACGCCGCGGCGCCGACGACGTTCCGCAGCACGCCTATCCTCTCCAGCTCGGACTCGATCACGTCGCCGGGCTTGAGGTAGCCCTTGGCGGGCACCAGCGCCTCGCTCCCGTCGCCGCCGACCCACTTGCCGCCGAGCTCCGGGTCCACCGACCAGGCGGTGCCGCCGGGCGTGCCGGTGATGATCACGGTGCCGGGCTTCAGCGTGAAGTTCACCGAGAAGAAGTGAACGAGCTGGGCGCACGAAAAGATCATGTTGCCGGTCGAAGCGGACTGGCGCAGCTCGCCGTTGATGCGCGTGCGCAGGCGCAGCCGCTGCGGGTCGGGGATCTCGTCGGCGGTCACGATCCACGGCCCGAGCGGCGCGGAGCAGTCGAACGCCTTGCCGCGTCCGAGCTCGTACCAGGTGAACCCCTGGCTGTTCCGCCGCACCTGCCGGTCGCGCGCCGTCACGTCGTTGACGATCGTGTAGCCGAACACGTGCTCGAGCGCGCGTTCCGCCGGGATGAACCGCCCCGGCTTGCCGATCACGATCGCGAGCTCCGTCTCGCAATCGAGCTTCTTCGCCAGGCGCTCGTCGTGCACGATCGTGTCCCCCGGCCCGATCACGCAGTCGGCGGTCTTCACGAAGAACTCGGGCTCCTTGCCCGAGATCGGCGTGTTCGCCTTTTCCCTGTTGTGGTCGGTGTAGTTGGAGCCGCTGCACAGGATCGTCGCCGGAATGACCGGTGCGAGCAGCTTCACGGCGGACAGCGGGCGGCGGCCGCTGCCCGACGCGATCACCTGCCGCGCCGCTTCCAGCGCCGCGGCGCCGCCGCCGATGAGCTCCTGCGTGCTGTGCACGCGCGGGAGGTCGACGACCTGGTCGCCGTCGAGCGCGCCGACGCGCGCCCCGTCCCCGGCGTCGAAGCGGACGATCTTCATTCCGTCTTTCCCATCCTGCGCACCACTTCCGCGAGACGCCGGGTATCGGTCTCCAGGAACGCGTCGAACTCCCGGCCTTCCTTGTAGTTCACCGGCGTGTTCACGTTCGCGAGCGCCTTCACGAACTCGGGATCCTGCGCCGCCTGGCGCACGGCGCCGGTGATCCGGTCGCGCACGTCCGGCGGCAGGCCGGCGGGCGTGAACACCCCCGCCCAGATGTAGAACTCGACGTCGAAGCCCTGCTCCTTCATCGTCGGCACGTCGGGGAGCGCGGCCGTGCGGCTGCCCGCCCAGGAGCCGAGCGTGCGGATCTTGCCCGACTTGAGGTGCGGGTTCGCGACCCCGGGCGACTGCGCGCCGAGGTCCGTTTCGCCGGCGAGGAGCGCCGCCATCGCCGGTCCGCCGCCCTTGTACGGGACGTGCAGGAACTTCACGTTCGCCGCCTGCGCGAGCATCTCGAAACAGGTGTGGATGGTGCCGTACACGCCCGACGACGCGTAGCTGATCTTGCCCGGCCGCGAGCGCGCGTCGTCGATCAGCTCCTTGAGCGACCTCCACGGGGCGTTCGCCGGCACCAGCAGGATCGTCGGGTCGGCGGAGAGGAGCGCGATCGGGGTGAAGTCCGACATCTGGTAGGTGGCCGGCCGGCCGTTGACCTTGTCCGCTTCCGGGATCACCACGATCGACGAGAGCGCGGTCATGATCGTGTAGCCGTCGGGCTTCGCCTTCGCGACGAAGGCGTGACCGATCGCCCCGCCGGCGCCCGCCTTGTTCTCGACCACCACCGGCTGCCCGAGGACCCTGGACATCGCCACCGCGAGCGGGCGGCCGGTGATGTCGGCGATGCCGCCGGGCGCGAACGGCACGATCATCGTGATCGGGCGGTTGGGGAACTGCTGCGCGTGCGCGGGCAGCGTCGCCGCGGCGGCAAGCGCCGCCAGGAGCACCAGGCGTTTCATGCATTCTCCTCGTCGTTCTTCCGTGCGCGGCGATTATGCCGCGATCGGCACTACGCCGGCTTGCGCAGCAGCCGCTTGACCGCGTCCGAGATCGCCACCCGGCCGTCGCGCGCGTGCGCCTCGTGGTTCTCCTCGATGTCGTCCAGCTTGTAGAGGTAGTTCACCATAATGCCGGCCGCCTGCTTGACCGCGCGCGGGCTGGTGTCGCCGAGCCAGTTGATGCGCTCCAGGCGCGCGCCGTTGCCGAGGTGGAAGCGCGCCACCGGGTCGAGCGGCCGGGCGGCGCCGCCCGGCTCGGCCGCCTTCTCCTCGACGAGGTAGCGCGCGCACAGGTGCATCAGCGCGACGCGCAGCGACTCGGGCGGCTGCGCCTCGGCCACGAAGCCGCGCAGCATGAGCTGGGCGAACGCGTCGCACGGCTCGGCGGCGCCCGCCTCGCGGCACAGGCGCTCGCGCTCGCGCCGGCCGAAGAGCGATTGATCCTTCGCCGCCACCCGCGCGTCGAGCCACTTGCGGAAACCCGGCACCGGCGACAGCGTGGCGAAGGTCTTCAGGCGCGGAAACTCCGCGAGCAGCTCCTCGACCACGCGCTTGATGAGGAAGCCGCCGAACGACACCCCCTTCAGCCCGGCCTGGGTGTTCGAGATCGAGTAGAAGATCGCCGCCTGCGCCGCGCGCGCGTCGAACGCCGGCGCCTCCTCGTCGAGGAGGTGGTGGATGTTGTCGGCCATCTCCTTCACCAGCGCGACCTCGACGAAGATGAGCGGCTCGTCGGGCATGCGCGGGTGGAAGAACGCGTAGCAGCGCCGGTCCGAGTCGAGGCGGTTGCGCAGGTCGCGCCAGGACTGGATCTCGTGCACCGCCTCGTAGGCGATCAGCTTCTCGAGCAGCGCGGCCGGCGAGCTCCACGAGATGCGCCTCAGCTCGAGGTTGCCGATGTCGAACCAGCTCGAGAAGAGCGCGGCGAGCTCCTCGTCGAGCGCGGCGAGCGCGGGCCGCTCGCGCAGCTGGCGGAGCACGTCGGCGCGCACGTCGACCAGGAACTTCACCCCTTCGTGCAGCAGGTTGAACTGCCGCAGGATGCGGATGCGCGGGCTCGCGAGCGCGAGGCGGAGCTGGGTCTCGGCTTGGCGCCGCTCGCCGCCCTGCGGCGCGTCGAGGTACGCCTGGATCGCCCGGTTCAGCGCGAGCTCGTCGGGACCGAACTCCTCCGCGAGCAGCGCGAGGACGCTCTCGCGCCCGGGGTCGTTCAGCCGGCGGTACAGCGCCACGAGCGACTCGACGCGCCGGCGCGCCGAGGCTTCGCCTCCCTTGCCCTCCAGGCACTCGCGGAAGGTGGCGCGCGCCTGGCGCAGCTCCGCGCCCGAGATCGGCTGGCGCGCCTGCGCGCGGCCGGCGCTCGTCAGCCAGCTCCAGAACGCGCGCACCCCGCCCGCCTTGGCGGGAACGCTCTCGACCGCGGCCGGCGCGACGGGCTTGTTCACGGCGCCATTCTAAACAGCGGCCCGCGCCCCGCGCACGACGCGCGTGCGGTATCTTCCGCGGGGCCATGAACTTCGTCACCGAGCCTACGCGCCGCACGTCCGTCGCGGGAGAGTACGACGTCGTCGTGCTCGGCGGCGGGCCGGCCGGCATCGCGGCGGCGGCGGCCGCGGCGCGCGCCGGCGCGGCCACGCTGCTGGTCGAGCGCTACGGTTTCCTCGGCGGCATGGGCACGGCGGCCGGCGTCACCAACTTCTGCGGCCTGTACGCGAACGTGCACGGCGAGATCCGCCCCGTCGTGCACGGGATCGCCGACGAGCTGCTCGCGCGCATCGCGGCGCTCGGCGGCCTCAACGAGCCGCACCCGGTGTTCGGGAAGACGCTCGCGCGGGCGTACGACATCCCGGCCTACAAGTGCGCGGCCGACGACCTGCTGGCCGCGTCCGGCGCGCGGCTGCTCTTCCACGCCCTCGGCGCCGGCGTCGCCATGCGCGACGCGCGCACGATCGACGCCCTGCTGGTGGAGACGAAGTCGGGGCGCCGCGCGCTGCGCGCGCGCGCGTTCGTGGACGCGTCCGGCGACGGCGACCTCGCCGCGTGGGCGGGCGCGCCGTGGGAGAAGAGCGCGCGGCTCCTCTACCCGACGCTGATGTTCCGGGTGAACGACGTGGATGCGGCGCGCGCGCGCGACGCGGTCGCGACGATCCCGCGCCTGATGGAGGAGGCGGAGCGGGAAGGCGCGTTCCGCTTTGCGCGCCGCGGCGCGATCGTGCGGCCGCAGCGCAACCCGACCGAGTGGCGGGCGAACGTGACCCAGATCCGCAACCCCGACGGCAGCGCGATGGACGGCACCGACGCCGAGCAGTGGAGCGCGGGCGAGGTCGAGGGCCGGCGCCAGGTGCGCGATTTCCTGCGCTTTCTGCGCGCGCGGGTGCCGGGGTTCGAGCGCGCCTACGCGCTCGAGATCGCCCCGCAGGTCGGCGTGCGGGAGACGCGGCGGGTGCTCGGCGAGTACGTGCTGAGCGGTCCCGACGTGCTCGGGTGCGCGAGCTTCGCCGACACGGTCGGCGTGAACGGCTGGCCGCTGGAGCGCCACGTGGCGGGCGACGTCGAATGGTCGTGGCCGCCGATCCCGGCGTCGCGCGGCTTCAACCACCTGCCCTACCGCATGCTCGTGCCGCGGGCGGTCGACAACCTGCTGGTCGCCGGCCGGTGCGCGTCGATGACCGCGGAGGGCCAGTCGGCCGCGCGCGTGAGCGGCGGGTGCTTCGCGATGGGCCAGGCCGCGGGCACGGCCGCGGCGCTCGCGCTCGCGCGCGCCGTGGCGCCGCGCGCCCTGGAGGCCGCGCCCCTTCAGGCAGAATTGGAGCGCAACGGCGCCTACCTCGGTCGCGACGTGGATTGACGGAGTGAAGGAGTGAAGATGCACCCAGTGAAACGCACCCTCGCCGCCGCGCTGCTCCTCGCCGCGCTCGCCGGCGGCGCCGCGGCCCAGGGGCAGTGGCCCGCGAAGCCGGTCCGCATGATCGTGCCGTTCCCGCCCGGCAGTTCGCCCGACCTGGTCGCGCGCATGCTGAGCGAGCCGCTCGGCGCCGCGCTCGGGCAGCCGGTCGTGGTCGAGAACCGGCCCGGCGCGGGCGGCATGGTGGGCACCGGCGCGGTCGCGAAGGCGCCGCCGGACGGCTACACGATCGGGCTCTCGATTCCCGGCCCGCTGGCGGTGAACACCGTGCTGCTGCAGAAGATGGAGTACGACCCGTTCCGGGATCTCGCGCCGGTCACGATCGTCGCGGCGAGCCCGAACGTGCTGGTGGTCGATCCGAAGCTCGGCGTGAGCGACCTGAAGGGCTTCCTCGCCCTCGCCAGGAGCCGGCCGGGCACGCTCAACTACGGCTCGGTCGGCAACGGCAGCGCGTCGCACCTCACGATGGAGCTGCTCAAGCAGCTCACCGGCATCGACCTGGTGCACGTGCCCTACCCCGGCAGCCCCCAGGTCAACACCGCGATCCTCAACGGGCAGATCGCCGCGGGCTTCGTCGTGCCCGCCACGGCGATGCCGCTCGTGCAGGCCGGTCGCCTCAAGGCGCTCGGCGCCACCACCACGACGCGCAGCGTGGTGCTGCCCGCAGTGCCCACGATCGCCGAGCAGGGTTTCCCGGGCTTCCATTCGACCGCCTGGATCGCGGCCGTCGCGCCGGCGCAGACCCCCGCGCCGATCGTGCGCCGGCTCTCCGAAGCGCTGGTCCGGATCGTCCGCAGCGACGAGGTGCGCGGCCGCCTGATCGCGATCTACTTCCAGCCGGTCGGGACCGCGCCCGAGGCGCTGCGCCTGCTGATGCGCGAGGAGGCCGACCGGTGGGGCAAGGTGATCAAGGCCGCGGGCGTGACGCCGGGCTGAGGCGGCCGCGCGGGGGCGGCGCGTCGGCCGCCTTGCCGCGCAGCCGGGGAATCGTCGTAGAGTCGATCAACGAGAGGAGTCTCCAGTGGACGCCGCACCGCCCGCCGTCGATCGCCGCGCGCTGCTGACGCAGTGCCTGGCAGCGGTCGAGCAGCGCCTCGCGACCGAGCTCGCGGCGCTGCTCGCCGGGATCGTCCCGAAGTTGGAGACGCTCCACCGCGGCGCGAAGGAGCGCGACGAGCGCGATCAGTACGCGCACGCGCTCTCCCGCCTGCACGGGGGACGCGAGGCCGCCCTGGCCGGCTTGCGCAAGGAATTCTCGGCGCGCTTCGCCGAGAGCGTCGCGACGCTCCAGCGCGGCTTCGATCCCTTCGGCGGCGAGCCGAGCCCCGCGGAGCTGGCGGCGATGCGCACCAACGTGCTCGAGGGCGAAGTCGCGATCGGCAAGCTCGCCGCGCTGGTGAAGCAGGCCGCGGCGTCCGAGCTCGCGGAGCTCTCGGCGCGCTTCGCGACCCTGTTCCGGCGCAGCCAGGTCGACGACGGCGAGAACCCGCTCGGCCCGCTCGTCATCGCGCGCGGGATCTACGCCGGGATCGGCGCGCTCGAGCTCCAGGGGCGCGCGGCGCGCGCGGTCCGGGACGAGGTCGAGCAGCGGTTCGTCGCGGCGATCGCCGCGCTCTACAAAGGGGTGAACGGCGCCTTTGCGTCGAACGGCGTCGCCCCGGCCCGGTCGTCGCAGGCGGCGGCGACACCGGTCGCGCCCGCCGCGGCGCCCGCTTCCGCACCCGGCCCGGGGAGCGCGCCGCC
>JAGVSZ010000483.1 GCA_019137045.1 Betaproteobacteria bacterium | reverse complement strand
GCGGGCCGCCCGCCCCAGGCGGCCGGGCGCACGCGGCGCCCCGCGGCGCGCCAGGATCCGCTCGCGGTAGCCCGTCAGTCGTAGCGCACGTCGACGATCTCGAACGCGCGCAGGCCCCCGGGCGTCTGCACTTCCACCGCGTCGCCGGGGTACTTGCCGATCAGCGCGCGCGCGATCGGCGAGGTGATCGAGATCTTGCCCTGCTTGATGTCGGCCTCGTCCTCGCCGACGATCTGGTAGCTCACGGCGTCGCCCGAGGTCCCGTCCTCGAGCGCCACCGTCGCGCCGAACACGCACCGGCCGTCGGCGTCGATCAGCTTGGGGTCGATGACCTGCGCGTTGGCGAGCTTGCCCTCGACTTCGAGGATGCGCCCCTCGATGAAGCCCTGGCGCTCCTTCGCCGCCGCGTACTCGGCGTTCTCCGACAGGTCGCCGTGCGAGCGCGCCTCCGCGATCGCCTGGATGATCGCGGGGCGGTCGACGGTCTTCAGCCGCTGCAGCTCGGCCTTCAGCAGCTCGGCGCCATGAATGGTCAGCGGGACCTTGCTCATTCGTCGCGATCCGGGGTCGAAAAAGCGCGCCCCGGCGCGGGCCGGGGCGGGTTCGGCGGCCGCGCTCGGGCGGGCCGTTCGGCGGAATGTTACGCAGCCTTCAGGCGGCGATGCAAGCCCTGGAGGTCGTAGGGCGCCAGGGAGTCCAGGTGGCGCAGGCCGACGCAGGCGGCGCGCGCGCCGGCCACGGTGGTGAAGTACGGCAGGCGGGCCTGGACGGCGGTCGTCCGGATGGAGCGCGAGTCGGCGACCGCGTTGCGGCTCGCCTCCACCGTGTTGATCACCATCGCGATCTGGTCGTTCTTGATCATGTCGACGATGTGCGGCCGGCCCTCGGTCACCTTGTTGACGATCGTCACCGGCAGCCCCTGGGCGGCGAGCGCGGCCCCGGTCCCGCGGGTGGCGACCAGGTCGAAGCCGAGCTCGTGCAGCGCGCGCCCGATCTCCATCGCCGCGGACTTGTCGGCGTTGCGCACCGAGACGAACACCTTGCCGCGCCGGGGCAGGCGCGCGCCGGCGGCGAGCTGCGACTTGACGAACGCCTCGCCGAACGCGTCGCCCACGCCCATGACCTCCCCGGTCGAGCGCATTTCCGGCCCGAGGATGGTGTCGACGCCGGGAAACTTGCCGAACGGGAACACCGCCTCCTTGACCGAGAAGTACGGCGGGAGCACCTCGGCGGCGACACCCTGGCTGCGCAGGCTGCGGCCGGCCATGCAGCGCGCGGCGACCTTCGCCAGCGCGACACCGGTGGCCTTCGAGACGAACGGCACCGTGCGCGAGGCGCGCGGATTCACCTCGAGCACGTACACCTCGGCGCGCTGGAGCGCGAACTGCACGTTCATCAGGCCGACCACGTTCAGGCCGCGCGCGAGCGCCACCGTCTGCTTGCGCAGCTCGCGCTCCACGTGCGCGGGGATCGAGTACGGCGGCAGCGAGCAGGCTGAGTCGCCCGAGTGCACGCCGGCCTGCTCGATGTGCTCCATGATCCCGCCGATCACCACCTCCGTGCCGTCCGCGACCGCGTCGACGTCGACCTCGATCGCGTCGCTCAGGAAGCGGTCGAGCAGCACCGGCGACTCGTTCGACACCTTCACCGCCTCGCGCATGTAGCGCTCGAGCTCGTCCTGCGCCTGCACGATCTCCATCGCGCGCCCGCCGAGCACGTAGCTCGGGCGCACGACCAGCGGATACCCGATCTCCTCGGCCAGGCGGACCGCCGCGGCCGGGTCGCGCGCGGTGCGGTTCGGCGGCTGCCTGAGCCCGAGCTCGTGCAGGAGCCGCTGGAAGCGCTCGCGGTCCTCGGCGGCGTCGATCATGTCCGGCGAGGTGCCGATGATCGGCACGCCGTTCGCCTCCAGGTCGCGCGCGAGCTTGAGCGGCGTCTGGCCGCCGAACTGGACGATCACCCCCGCGGGCCGCTCGACGTGCACGATCTCGAGCACGTCCTCGAGCGTGAGCGGCTCGAAGTAGAGCCGGTCGGAGGTGTCGTAGTCGGTCGAGACGGTCTCCGGGTTGCAGTTGACCATGATGGTCTCGAAGCCGTCCGCGCGCAGCGCCAGCGCCGCGTGCACGCAGCAGTAGTCGAACTCGATCCCCTGCCCGATGCGGTTCGGTCCGCCGCCCAGCACCATGATCTTGCGGCGCCCGGTGGGGGCCGCCTCGCACTCCTCCTCGTAGGTCGAGTAGAGGTAGGCGGTGTGGGTGGCGAACTCGGCCGCGCACGTGTCCACGCGCTTGAACACCGGCCGGATGCCGAGCGCGTGGCGCTTCGCGCGCACCGCGTCCTCGGTCGTGCCGAGGAGCTTCGCGAGCCGGCGGTCCGACCAGCCCTTGCGCTTGAGCTGGCGCAGCTCGGCGGCGTCGACCCCGTCGAGCGCGCGGTCGTCGAGCGCCATCTCGGTGCGCACGATGTCCTCGATCTGCGCGAGGAACCAGGGATCGATGCGGGTGAGGCCGTGGATCTCCTCGAGCGTGAAGCCGTTCTCGAACGCGTCGCCGACGTAGAAGATGCGCTCCGGCCCCGGCGCGCCGAGCTCGCGCGCAATCCGCTCCCGGTCGCGCGTCTTCTGGTTCAGGCCGTCCACGCCGATCTCGAGGCCGCGCAGCGCCTTCTGGAACGATTCCTGGAAGGTGCGCCCGATCGCCATGACCTCGCCGACCGACTTCATCTGGGTGGTCAGCCGGTCGTTCGCGTGCGGGAACTTCTCGAACGCGAAGCGCGGGATCTTGGTCACGACGTAGTCGATCGTCGGCTCGAAGGACGCCGGGGTCGCCCCGCCGGTGATCTCGTTCTTGAGCTCGTCGAGGGTATAGCCCACCGCCAGCTTCGCCGCGACCTTGGCGATCGGGAAGCCGGTCGCCTTGGAGGCGAGCGCCGAGGAGCGCGAGACGCGCGGATTCATCTCGATGACCAGCATGCGGCCGTCGGCCGGGTTGATCGCGAACTGCACGTTCGAGCCGCCGGTGTCCACCCCGATCTCGCGCAGCACTGCGATCGAGGCGTTGCGCAGCAGCTGGTACTCCTTGTCGGTGAGCGTCTGCGCCGGGGCCACCGTGATCGAGTCGCCGGTGTGCACGCCCATCGGATCGAGGTTCTCGATCGAGCAGACGATGATTCAGTTGTCCGCGCGGTCGCGCACCACCTCCATCTCGAATTCCTTCCACCCGATCACCGACTCCTCGATCAGCAGCTCGCGGGTGGGCGAGGCGTCCAGGCCGCGCTCGCAGATCGACGCGAACTCCTCGCGGTTGTAGGCGATGCCGCCGCCGGAGCCGCCGAGCGTGAACGACGGCCGGATCACCACCGGGAAGCCGATGCCGGCCTGGATCTGCAGCGCCTCCTCGAGCGAGTGCGCGAGCGCGGAGCGCGGGCACGCGAGCCCGATCGCCTCCATCGCGCGCTTGAACTTCTCGCGGTCCTCGGCCTTGTCGATCGCGTCGCGCGCGGCCCCGATCAGCTCGACGCCGAAGCGCTCGAGCACGCCCTCGCGCGCGAGGTCGAGCGCGCAGTTGAGCCCGGTCTGGCCGCCCATCGTCGGCAGGAGCGCGTCCGGGCGCTCGCGCTCGATGATGCGCGCGACCATCTGCCAGGTGATCGGCTCGACGTAGGTGACGTCGGCCATCTCCGGGTCGGTCATGATGGTCGCGGGGTTGGAGTTGACCAGGACGACGCGGTAGCCCTCCTCGCGCAGCGCCTTGCACGCCTGCGCGCCCGAGTAGTCGAACTCGCACGCCTGGCCGATCACGATCGGGCCCGCGCCGATGATCAGGATGCTCTTGATGTCGGTGCGCTTAGGCACGGCGCGCTTCCATCAGCTGCACGAAGCGGTCGAAGAGGTAGCCGATGTCGTGCGGCCCGGGGCTCGCCTCGGGGTGGCCCTG
The DNA here is from genome assembly GCA_019137045.1 of Betaproteobacteria bacterium. Classification (GTDB taxonomy): domain Bacteria; phylum Pseudomonadota; class Gammaproteobacteria; order Burkholderiales; family SG8-39; genus JAGVSZ01. Next base: position 19,610 of record JAGVSZ010000483.1, on the reverse strand, counting down.
GAAGCAGAACGCGGGGCGGTCGGTGCGGGCGAGCCCCTGCAGGCTGCCGTCGAAGAGCGACACGTGCGTCGGGCGCAGCGTCTCGGGCAGCGAGGCGGCGTCGACCGCGAAGCCGTGGTTCTGGCTCGTGATCACCACCTGCCCGGTGTCGAGATCCTTCACCGGGTGGTTCGCGCCGTGGTGGCCGAACTTCATCTTCAGCGTGCGCGCACCGGACGCGAGGCCCATGAGCTGATGACCGAGGCAGATCCCGAACACCGGGATGCGCGTCGTGTCGAGGATCCGGCCGATCGCCTCGATCGCGTACTCGCAGGGCTCCGGATCGCCCGGGCCGTTCGAGAGGAACACGCCGTCGGGCTTCGCGGCGAGCAGCTCGGCGGCCGGCGTCTGCGCCGGATAGACCGTGACGGCGCAGCCGCGGTCGACCAGCATCCGCAGGATGTTGCGCTTCACGCCGTAGTCGTAGGCGGCGACGCGAAAGCGCGCTCGCTCCAGCCGCGCGTGCCCCTGGCCGAGGCGCCAGGACCCCTCCGCCCACTCGTAGGCGCGCGGGGCCGTCACCACCTTCGCGAGGTCCATGCCGGCGAGACCCGGAAACGCGCGCGCCCGCGCGAGCGCCTCCGCGGCCGCCACCCGCCCGGCCATCACGCAGCCCGCCTGCGCCCCCTTCTCCCGCAGGATCCGCGTGAGCCGGCGCGTGTCGATGCCGGCGATCGCGACCACGCCGTGCGCCTGCAGGTAGTCGGGCAGCGTGCGCTCGGCGCGCCAGCTGGACGCGCGCAGGGGCAGGTCGCGGATGACGAGCCCGGCGGCGTGCGGGCGCGCCGACTCCTCGTCCTCGGCGTTGACGCCGGTGTTGCCGACGTGCGGGTAGGTGAGGGTGACGATCTGCTCGCAGTACGAGGGATCGGTGAGGATCTCCTGGTAGCCGGTGATCGCGGTGTTGAACACGACCTCGCCGACGGTGAGGCCGGAGGCCCCGATGGACTGACCGGAGAAAAGCGTGCCGTCGGCGAGCGCGAGCAGGGCGGGCGGCGGCGCGGCGGACACTTCCGGGATCGGCCTCTCGAGGGCGGCGGGCGGGACCGTTGCGGTCCTTCCGCGCAGATGAGCGGCGATTATATCGCAGCGCAGCAGGCGCGCGCGGTCAGCTTCCCTTCATCGCGGCAGCGGCGATCCGCCGCGCGCGCCAGGTGTGCTCCCGCTGGCCGCGGGCCGGATCGGAGACGACCACGGTGCCGCTCGCGGCATCGCCCTCCACCTTGCCGCGGAACGCGTAGCGCACGGGGTTCTGGGGCGCGCCGACTTCCACCTGGAACGCGATCGCGTCGCCGCGGAGCGTGGGCGAGTTGAGGCGTGTCGGACGTCCCGCGACGGCGGACGCCTGGCCCTTGAGCACCTGGAATTTCTGCTCCAGATCGAACTCCAGCGCCGCACTCCCGGTCCCGAATGGGATGGTCGCCTGCCAGCGCCCCGCGACCGGCGCCGGAACGTGCCAGAGGTAGAGGTAGCTCACGCCGGCCTGCCCGACCTTCTTCTCGGGCACCGCGATCGTCTCGCGCTCGTCGGGCAGCCAGTCGCCCATGTGGTAGTCGTGGGCGACGACGCGCGTCCCGGGCGGCAGCGCGAGCAGCTTCGGGCGCAGCTTCAGGTTCATGTCGGGCAGCAGGTAGGTGGTGACGACCGTGGCGCCGGCGAGGTCGGTCTCGAAGAGGTTCTGCTCCCGAAAGCTCGCGCGCCCGGCGACCCCTTCGCGCTGCGCCGCCGCGGTGGCCACCTTGAGCAGGTGCCGGTCGAGGTCGACGCCGAGCGCCCGCGCCCCGCGCCGGGCCGCGCCGATGACCACGCGGCCGTCGCCCGAGCCGAGGTCGATCAGGTAGTCGCCGGCGCCGACGTTCGCCATGCGCAGCATCGTGTCGACCACCACCTGCGGGGTCGGCACGTAGACCACGTCGCCGACGCCCTGCTGCGCGAGCGCGACGGCCGCCGGCGCGAGCAGCGACAGGGCAAAGCAGGAGGCACGCCACACGGCTTGCGCTACCTCAGCCCGAGCACGTCGAACATGTCGTAGAGGCCCGGCCCGCGGTCCGCGAGCCAGCGCGCGGCGCGCAGCGCCCCGAGCGCGTAGGTCGTGCGGCTGCCCGACTTGACGGCGACTTCCACGCGCTCGCCCTCGCCGGCGAAGATCACGGTGTGCTCGCCGATGATGTCGCCGCCGCGGATCGCGTGGAACGCGATCGCCTTGGGGTCGCGCTCGCCGGTGATGCCGGCGCGGCCGTGGATCGCGCAGGACGCGAGGTCGCGCCCGAGCGCCCCGGCGACCGCCTCGCCGAGGCGCAGGGCGGTGCCCGACGGCGCGTCCACCTTGTGCCGGTGGTGCGCCTCCACGATCTCCACGTCGTAGCCGTCGCCCAGGATCCGCGCCGCGACCTCCGCGAGCTTGAAGGTGACGTTCACGCCCACCGCGAAGTTCGGCGCCAGCACGATCGGGATGCGCCGTGCCGCCGCCGCGATCTCGTCCTTCGCGGCCGCGGTGAAGCCGGTGGTCCCGATCACCGCGCGCTTGCCCGCGGCGACGCACGCGCGCACGTTCGCCACGGTCGCCTCGGCGCGGGTGAAGTCGATCAGGCAGTCGGCGGCGCCGACGGCGGCCGCGACGTCGGCGCCGATCCGGACGCCGCTCGCGACACCGAGCGGTTCGCCCGCGTCGCGCCCGAGCTGCGGGTGCCCGGCGGCCTCGAACGCGGCGCCGAGCTCGAGGTCGCCGGCGCGCAGGATGCCCTCGATCAACGCACGGCCCATGCGGCCGGAGGCGCCGGCGATCGCGATCCTCACGGCTTCTGTCCCGCGGCTGCGGCCGGCGCCGGGGCCGTCTCGAGCCCGGTGGTGACGTCGCCCTCCACCCGCACGAGGCGATCCTTCTCGAAGAACACGGTGAGCCGCCGCTCCTCGATCTCGCGGCTCCCGGCGCGGCCGCGGCGGTAGATGTAGTCCCAGCGGTCGTCGTGGAAGATGTCCGTGAGCAGCGGCGTCCCGAGCACGAAGCGCACCTGGTCGCGCGTCATCCCGGGCTGGAGCTTGGAGACCATCTCCTGGGTAAGGTAGTTGCCCTGCTGGATCTCCATCCGGTAGACCGCGAAAGGGTTGAACCCGCTGCACGCCGCCGCGAGCGGGAACAGGGCGAGCACGGCGAAGCGCGCACTGGGCCGGGGCAGCATCGGGAACGGGCCGCGGTTCTCGGAGCGGGGCAAAGCCGTTATGATAGTCGAAGGGTCTCCTCCCGGACCACTTTCCACGCGACCGTGTCCAACGCGCAAGACCTGAAGACGATCGGCCTGAAGGCGACCACGCCGCGCCTGCGCATCCTCGAGCTCTTCGGCAAGAGCACGGTGCGCCACCTCTCGGCCGAGGACGTGTACCGGATGCTGATGGGCGAGGGCCTGGACGTCGGGCTCGCGACCGTCTACCGGGTGCTCACGCAGTTCGAGCAGGCGGGGCTCCTCCGGCGCCACCACTTCGAGTCCGGCAAGGCGGTGTTCGAGCTCAACGACTCGAGCCACCACGACCATCTCGTGTGCCTCCAGTGCGGCCACGTCGAGGAGTTCTACGACCCGGAGATCGAGAAGCGCCAGGGGCGGATCGCCAAGGAGCGCGGGTTCGCGATCCGCGATCACGCGCTCGCGCTGTACGCGGACTGCGTCAAGCCCGACTGCCCGAACAAGAAGTGAGCGCCGGTCGGGGGCGCGGCGCGCGGCTCGCTCCCCGCCCCCGAGCGCATCGACGCCTTGGAGACCTTTCTTGCTTCCACGGTCCTCGTCGCCGTCGCGGAGACCGGCGACAAGACGCAGCTCCTCTCCTTCGTCCTCGCGGCGCGGCTGCGCCGGCCGCTGCCGATCATCTGGGGCATCCTCGCCGCGACCGCGGCCAACCATGCGCTCGCGGCCGCCGCCGGGGTGTGGGCCGCGAGCCTCCTCCCGATGGCGGCCGTGCGCTGGATCACGGCGGCGGCATTCGTCGCATTCGGCCTGTGGGCGCTGGTCCCGGACGAGTACGACGAGACGACCGGTCCGCGCGCGCGCCGCAGCGTCTTCCTCACCACGCTCGTCGCCTTCTTCGTCGCCGAGATGGGCGACAAGACGCAGCTCGCCACCGTCGCGCTCGGCGCGCGCTACGAGTCGGTGTGGGCGGTGACGATCGGCACCACGCTCGGCATGATGATCGCCAACGTCCCCGCGGTGCTCGTCGGCGGGAAGCTGGCCGCGCGGCTCAGGATGGACCTCGTGCGCCGGATTGCCGCCGGGCTCTTCTTCCTCACCGCCCTGCTCGCCCTCTTCGGCCCCGCCGGGTAATCGCCCCGCGCACCCGCGGCAGCGCAAGTGGCCCACGACCCCTCATCGATGGATCTCCTGCTATGGCGGCATGCGGAGGCCGCGGACGGCGCGCCCGACGGAGCGCGCGAACTCACCGCGCGCGGCCGCAAGCAGGCCCGGGCCGTCGCGCGCTGGCTGGCGAAGCGGCTGCCCGGCGATTGCCGCGTCCTGGTGAGCCCCGCGGCGCGGGCGCAGCAGACCGCCGCCGCGCTCGACCTCCCGGTGACGACCGATCCCCGCATCGACGTGGGCGCCTCCGCGCACGACGTCCTGGCGGCCGCGGGCTGGCCGGACGGCGGCGGAACCGTGCTCGTCGTCGGCCATCAGCCGACGCTCGGACAGGCGGCAGCGCTCGCGCTCACGGGGACCGCGTCGGCCTGGTCGGTGAAGAAGGGTGCGCTCTGGTGGCTGCGGCGGCGGGAGCGCGGCGGCGAACGCGAGTGCGTGCTGCGCGCCGTGATCGGCCCGGACCTCGTCTGAGTACGCGCGGGCGCCTCAGCCCGCCGCCCGCGCGCGCTCGGCCTGCGCGCGCACGTCGAACCTGAGCCCGACGTTGCGCCACTCCTCCGCCTCCGCCTCGAGCGCCGCCGCGGTGAGCGGGTGCGCGTCGAGCCACGCGGCGCTCACGCTCAGCTGGTAGCCGCTGTCGGTCGCGCGCGCGCCGATGCGCGGCAGCTCGAGCTCCACGCGGCTGCGATAGAACAGCGCCGCGACCCGCAGGCAGAACACGAGCGCCCAGTCGGGGCTGCGCGCCGGCAGCCCCTCGATCTTCGCGAGCTTCCCGCGGTGCGCGAGCACCACGCGCGCTACGCGCGCCTGCTCGTCGCGCGAGAAGCCCGGCATGTCGGCGTTGGACAGGATGTAGGCCGAGTGCTTGTGATAGGCCGCGTGCGCGATCGAGAGGCCGATCTCGTGCAGCGCGGCCGCCCACCCGAGCAGCAGCAGGTCGGCTTCGCGCGCGCGCTCGGCGAGGGCGCCGAGGAGCTGGAGCGCGAGCGCGCGCACCCGCTCGCCCTGCGCGCCGTCGACGTGGTAGCGCCGCACGAACTGGCGCACCGTCATCTCGCGCATGTCGTGATGCTGCACGCGGCCGAGCAGGTCGTAGAGCACGCCCTGCCGGAGCGCGGCCTCCGAGACCTGCACCGACTCGAGCCCGAGCCCGGCGAAGGCGGCGAGCATGATCGCGAGGCCCCCGGGGAGGATCGGCGCCCGGTCGCCGCGCACCCCGAGCGCGTCGAGCCGGTCGACGTCGCCCGCCTTGATCATCTGCGCCCGCAGCCGGTCGAGACCGTCGCCGGTGATCTCCCCGCCCTCGCACCAGCCGTTGTGCGCGAGCACCGCCGTGAGCGCCTTCGCGGTGCCGGAGGACGCCACCGCCTCCTTCCAGCCGGCGCGGCGGAACTCGCGCGCGATCCGCTCGATCTCGTTCGACGCGGCCAGCTCCGCCTTCTTGAGCCCCGACTTCTCGATCTTGCCGTCCGGAAAGAAGCGCATGCTGTAGCCGACGCAGCCCATCGGCAGGCTCTCCATCAGCTCCGGCTCGTAGCCGGTGCCGACGATGAACTCGGTGGACCCGCCGCCGACGTCGATCACCAGCCGCCGGTGCGACGCGGGCGGCAGGCCGTGCGACACGCCGACGTAGATGAGGCGCGCCTCCTCGCGGCCGAACACCACCTCGATCGGAAAGCCGAGCGCGGCCTGCGCGTCCTCGATGAACTGCGGCGCGTTCTTGGCGACGCGCAGCGTGTTGGTGCCGACCGCGCGCACCGCCGCCGGCGGAAAGCCGCGCAGGCGCTCGCCGAAGCGCGCGAGCGCCTCGAGGGCGCGCAGCTGCGTCGCGCGGTCGATGCGCCGGTCGCGCGTGAGGCCGCCGGCGAGCCGCACCGGCTCGCGCAGACTGTCGAGCAGGTAGATCTGCCCGTCGACGACGCGCCCGACCTGGAGGTGGAAGCTGTTCGACCCGAGGTCGACGGCGGCGAGGGAGTCGAACGGCACGAGGGCGAGTCGGCGGGGCAAGGTGCCGCGCACGTTAGCACCGGGTCCCCCGACCCGCAACGGCGGCGCGCGGCGTCGTCGGCCCCCGCCCGCCAGCGGTACCATGGGCGCATCCGCGCCGCGCACCGCGCCGCCCATGACCGCCCGCCCCGCCCCGATCGCGCGCCACGTCCCGGCCCACTTCCTCAACCGCGAGCTCGGCATCCTGGAGTTCCAGCGGCGCGTGCTCGCGCAGGCCGAGGACCCGGCGGTGCCGATCCTCGAGCGGCTGCGGTTCCTGTGCATCGTGTCGTCGAACCTCGACGAGTTCTTCGAGATCCGCGTCGCCGGCGTGCAGGAGCAGATGCGGCTCAATGTGCCGGGCAGCGGGCCGGACGGGATGTCGCCGCGCGAGGTCTACCAGTCGATCAGCCGCATCGCGCACGAGCTCGTCGCACGCCAGTACCAGCTCCTCAACGAGACGATCCTGCCCGAGCTCGAGCGCGCGGGAATCAAGTTCCTGCGCCGGTCGGAGTTCGACGACGCGCAGCGCGCCTGGGTGCGCGACTACTTCTTCCGCGAGATGATGCCGGTGCTCACGCCGATCGGGCTCGACCCGGCGCACCCGTTCCCGCGCGTATTCAACAAGAGCCTCAACTTCGCGGTCGAGCTGGAGGGACGCGACGCGTTCGGCCGCGACGCGCGCGCGGCGATCGTGCAGGCGCCGCGCATCTTCCCGCGCGTGATGCGGCTGCCGCCCGAGCTCGCCGGGGCGGGCCGCACCGCGTTCGTGTTCCTCACGTCGGTCCTGCACGAGCACGTGCAGGAGCTCTTCTCCGGCATCAAGGTCCTCGGCTGCCACCAGTTCCGCGTCACGCGCAACAGCGACCTCTTCGTCGAGGAGGAGGACGTGAAGGACCTGCGGCGCGCGCTGCAGGGCGAGCTGCCGCAGCGCCACTTCGGCGACGCGGTGCGCCTCGAGATCGCCGACGCCTGCTCGCCCCGCACCGCCGATTTCCTGCTGCAGCAGTTCGGCCTCGGGCCCGACGACCTCTACCGGGTGAACGGCCCGGTGAACCTCGTGCGTCTGATGCAGGTGACCACCGAGGCGCAGCGCGAGGACCTCCTCTACCCGCCGTTCCGGCCCGGCTTTCCGCCGCAGCTCGCCAAGCGCGTGAACATGTTCGAGGCGGTCCGCGCCGGCGACATCCTGCTGCACCATCCCTATCAGTCGTTCTCGCCGGTGGTGCGCTTCCTGCAGGAGGCCGCCGCCGATCCGGAGGTGGTGGCGATCAAGCAGACCGTCTACCGCACCGGCGCCGACTCGGTGCTGGTGGAGGCCCTGCTCGAGGCCGCCCGCAACGGCAAGGAAGTGACCGCGGTGGTCGAGCTGAAGGCGCGCTTCGACGAGGAGGCGAACATCAACCTCGCCGCCCGGCTCGAGGAGGTCGGCGCGCACGTGGTGTACGGGGTGGTCGGGCACAAGACCCACGCCAAGATGCTGATGGCCGTGCGGCGCGAGGACGGGCGGCTGCGCCGCTACGTCCATCTCGGCACCGGCAACTACCACCCGCGCACCGCGCGCCTGTACACCGACTTCGGGCTGTTCACCGCCAACGAGCAGATGTGCGCCGACGTGAACCAGGTGTTCAACCAGCTCACCAGCCTGGGCAAGGCCGGCAAGCTGCACTACCTGTGGCAGTCGCCGTTCTCGCTGCACCAGCGCATCGTCGAGGCGATCCAGAACGAGACGCGGCTCGCGAGCGAGGGCAAGCCCGCGCGCATCATGGCGAAGATGAACGCGCTGCTCGAGCCGGACACGATCGAGGCGCTCTACCAGGCCTCGCAGGCGGGAGTGCGGGTCGACCTGGTGGTGCGCGGCGTGTGCGCCCTGCGCCCCGGCATTCCCGGACTGTCCGAGAACATCAAGGTGCGCTCGATCGTGGGGCGCTTCCTCGAGCACCACCGCGTCTTCTACTTCCGCGCCGACGGCGAGGAGCACGTGTACCTCTCGAGCGCCGACTGGATGGACCGCAACTTCTTCCGCCGCATCGAGCTCTGCTTCCCGGTGCTCGACAAGAAGCTCAAGGCGCGCGTGATCAAGGAGGGCCTCCAGGCCTACCTGGGCGACAACGTGCAGGCGTGGGAGATGGGTGCGGACGGCGCGTACGCGCGCAAGACCCCGGGCAAGGCGCGGCGCAGCGTCCAGGAGGACCTGCTCGACTGGCTCGCTCCGCCGCGCGAGCCGTGATCAGCGACCGATCACGCCGCCGTCGTCCTTCGTGATCGCGAGCGTCGCCGCGCGCGGCCGGCCGGCCGGATCGAAGTCGGGCCAGTTCGAGCCCGCGCGTGGATGGTCCGGGTCGCTCCGCCCCTGCGTCCCCGGGTGCTGCACGTTCACGAACAGCGTCCGGCCGTCCGGCGCGAACGCGATGCCGGTCATCTCGCACGCGCGCGGCCCGACGAGAAAGCGCCGCGTCTCGCCGGTGACGGTGTCCGCCGCCAGGAGCTGGTTGTTCCCGAGCCCGGCGTAGTCGCCCCCCGTCCCGCCGTCGGTGGCGATCCACAGCACGCCGCGCGCATCGAACGCCAGGCCGTCCGGGCTCCCGAACCCGTCGCCTTTCACGGTGCCGCGCCGCGCGGGGTCGGCCTGCGCCGGATCGCCTCCCTGGACGAAGATGTCCCAGGCGAAGCGGGTCGCGGCGGGATCGCCGCCCGCTTCGCGCCAGCGGACGATGTGCCCATAGATATTGGGTGCCCGCGGGTTGGCCGCGTCGGCCGGCGGCCGGCCTTCCGCTCCGCGCCGCGGGTTGTTGGTCAGCGAGCAGTAGACCTCCCTCGTGCGCGGGTGCACCGCCACCCACTCCGGCCGGTCCATCCGGGTCGCGCCGAGCGCATCGGCGGCCATCCGCGCACGCACGAGCAGGTCGGCCTGGCTCGCGAAGCCGTCGGCAACGGTCAGCCCGGGATCGCCGTGGCGCAGCGCCCGCCACTCGCCGGTACCGTCGGCGGCGAAGCGCGCGACGTAGAGCGTGCCGCGATCGAGCAGATCCCGGTCCGCGGGGCGGCCGGCGTAACGGTCGCGCGAGACGAATTTGTAGACGTATTCGAAGGGCGCGTCGTCGCCGCTGTAGACCACGACCCGACCGTCGGCGGCGAGCGTCAGCATCGCGCCCTCGCGCATGAAGCGCCCGAGCGCGGTGCGCTTCACCGGCATGGACCGCGGATCGTAGGGGTCGATCTCGACCACCCAGCCGAAGCGGTTCGGCTCGTTCGGCTCGGCCGCGAGGTCGAAGCGCCGGTCGTGCTCCTCCCAGCGGAAGCCCCAGCCGCCGCGGCCGAGGCCGTAGCGCTGCATCGCCGCGGTCACCGGCGGCTTGCCGCCGAAGTAGCTGTGGAAGTTCTCCTCGCAGGTGAGATAGGTGCCCCACGGGGTGCGGCCGCCCGCGCAGTTGTTGAACGTGCCGAGCACGGTCGTGCCCGCCGGATCGGCGCTCGTCCGGACGAGGTCGGTGCCGGCGACCGGCCCGGCGATCCGCATCGGCGTGTACGCCGTGATGCGGCGCGCGTACTGCGACGGCCGCACGACGCGCCAGTCCGCGCCCGCGCGCTCGACCTCGATCACCGAGACGCCGTGCGCCGCCTGCGACTTGCGCACCTTCTCGGCGCTCCAGGTCTTCATGCCGTCCGGGTGCAGAAGCCCGTCGTCGGCGTACTCGTGGTTCATCGCGAGCAGCCCCCGCGCGCTCGCCCGCGAGTCGCGCGGCAGCGGGAAGTACTCGATCGCGTCGTGATTCATGCCGGCCTGGAGCGCCTGCTCGGCCGCGCTGTTGCCGGCGTCGGGCCGGAAGGTCGGCGCCCCGGCCGCGGCGCCGACCGCGTCGCCCCAGCGATAGAGCACCTGGGCGCGATAGCCCGGCGCGACCGTGACGGCGTCGGCGGCCGACGGCGGGACCGACTGGAAGCCGAGCGCCGGGGCGCCGGCGAACAGGCGCGCCCCCGGCAGCGCGGCGAACGCGCCGGCCACGCCCGCCTGCAGAAACCGCCGGCGCGTCAGCGCGAGCTCGGCGAGCTCGCGCAGGCTCGGGGTGTCGCTCGGGTTGGCGGGCGGTTCACGGTCGCCGTCGTCGCGCAATCCGGCCTCCTGTGTGCGGCCCTGTCGCGAGCCGGACATGGGATTCTGCACCACCCGGCCGGCGCGCTCGGCGCACGGGTAATATCGCGGGCCCCGCGCCGGTCCGCCCGGCGCCGCGAACAAGAATGGGCCGTCCCCTGCGCCTCGCCGTCGCATTGCTCGCCGTGCTCGGCAGCCCGGGGGCGCTCGCGGCACGCCCGTTCGTCACCGACGACGCGCGCGTCGTCGATCCCGGCGGCTACCAGATCGAGGGCTTCGTCAAGGCGCAGCGCGGAGTCAAGGCCACCGAGTACTGGTTCGTGCCCGCGGCCAACTTCGGCGGCGCCCTCGATCGGTTCGAGTTCGCGCTCGGCGGCAACCTGATCCGCTCGAACGAGGAAGGCAACTCGAACGTGGTGGCCGGGCAGGTCAAGGCGCTGCTCAAGCCGCTCGAAGCGAACGGGATCGGCTTCGCGCTGTCGGTCGGCGTGGCGCGCCTCAAGCCGGGAACGTCGCAGGAGGTGGTCGCCACCCCGTTCGGCCTGACGACCGTGGCGGGCGAAGGTTCCACGAAGACTCACTACGACCCCTACCTCAACGCCATCTCGAGCGTCTCGGTGCTCGACGACGCGGCGGTGTTCCATTTCAACGCCGGCGCCACGCGCGACACCTCGAGCCATCAGACGATCGGCAACTGGGGCGTCGGCGCCGAGATCGCGCTGGGCGGGCCGTTCTACGGGATCGCCGAGGGCTATGGCGTCTCGCACGAGAAGCCCGCCTATCAGGTCGGCGTCCGCTACTGGGCGATCCCGGCGCGGCTGCAGGTCGACGCGACCTACGGCTGGCAGCACTCGAGCCCGGCCGACCTCAGCTGGATCTCGGTCGGGGTGCGGATCCTGTGGTGAGCTCGCGTTCGAGCGTCTCGACCTCGTCGAGCACGCCGACGAACTTCCGGCCGAACGGCGTCAGCGCGTACTCGACCCGCGGCGGCACCTCCGGGTAGCTCGTCTTCGCGAGGATCCCGAACCGCTGGAGCTTGCGCAGCCGCTCGTTGAGCACCTTCGCCGAGAGCCCCGGCACCGCGTGCTCCATCGCGCCGGGCCGGTTCACGCCGTCGCGCACCAGCGCGAGCACCGTGAGGCTCCACTTGCAGCCGACGATGTCCTCGACCATCCGCGCCGCGCCCGCGCCGGGGACGATGCCGAGCGATTTTTTGGGTCGTGCAGTCATCAAGATGAACCGGAAAGTGCCCGCCCGACCGTTCGGTGCCTGCTTCGCATCGCCCCCTGCCCCCTCCACAATCGGGCGCTCATCTTAGCAACGGAGGCCCGCATGATCCGCTCCCTCGCAATCCTCGCCGTCCTCGCCGTTCTCGCCGTTCTCGCCGATCTCGGCGCCGCCGGTGCCGCGCAAGCCCAGGAGGTGCCGTACCCCAAAGGCTACCGCGACTGGCACCACGTGAAGTCGATGGTCATCAACCCCGAGCACCCGCTCTACGACGCGTTCGGCGGCATCCACCACCTCTACGCGAACAAGGCGGCGCTCAAGGGTTACGCCGGCGGGAAGTTCCCCGACGGCGCGGTGATCGTGTTCGACCTCCTCGAGGTGAAGACCGCGGACAACGCCGTGACCGAGGGGCCGCGCAAGGTCGTCGGCGTCATGCACAAGGACGCGAAGAAGTACGCCGCGACCGGCGGCTGGGGGTTCGAGGGGTTCAAGGGCGACAGCCCGACCGAGCGCGTGGTCGGGGCCAACGCCGCCACGGCCTGCTTCCAGTGCCACACCTCGCAGAAGGCGCACGACTACGTCTTCAGCGGCGCGCGCAAGTAAGCCGCCCGCCGCGTTTGACCGCGGCGGCGCTCGCCGCAGCCGGCCACGCGGCGTTCGTCACCGGCCAGACGCTGGTCGACGACGGCGGCGCGGCGATGGCCTGAGCGCGCGGCTCAATTCCAGAACCGCTTCGCGTCCGCGAACGTCCGCCACGCGGGACGAAAGCGCGCGAGCTCGTGCTGCGCGACGGCGGCCACCCAGCCGCGCACCAGGCCGTCGACGCCCGCCGCGATCGGCCTTCCGCCCTGCGCCACCTCGGCGAGCAGCCGGTCGACGACGGCCGCGTCGTTGAGCGCGCCGAGGATGTCCTGCAGGTCCTCGAGCGCACCGACGTACCGCGCGACGCGCTTTGCCGGATAGAGGGCGGCGAAGAACTCGGCGGCATAGCGCAGCTTCTTCGCGGCGATCCGGACGCGATGGCGCTCCTCCGGCGTCGCCTCGGGCACGCCGCCCCCGCGCTTGCGCACGCGGCGGTGGCGCTCCCCGAGCACGAACGCCGCGAACGCGCCGACCGGCGCGTCGAACCGCGGCGGCGGCGCGGTTCCCCCTTCCGCAGCCGCGGGCGGCGCAGCCTTCGTCGCGAAGGCAGGCAGATCTTCCCGTGCGAACGCTTCCCCCAGCGCGAGCAGCAGGTCGGTGTAGCGAGCCGAGCTCACGGCTGCGCGTGCCGCCTCGCCGTGCGCGCGCCGCGTGCGCGCCGCGCGCGCCCGGAAGCTCGCCAGCCCCGCCGTCTGCCGGAACCGTCGTGCGAGCGGCGGGAACGTTTCGGTCATGAACACGTCCCAGTCGCGCGCCGGTCCGAGCGCGCCGCCCAGCCAGCGCAGCTCCTCCGCGAGGGGCGCCACCGCGGCCTTCGACGAGCCGAGCGCCACGAGACCGAGGCAGGCGCGCAGTCGACGCAGGCCCACCCGCAGCTGGTGCAGGTACTCCGCATCGCCGCCGGCCCGCACCCCCTCCTCGTTCGCCTGCATCTGCGCGACGCACGCCATGGCGATCCGGGCGAGCGCCGCGCCGGCGGTCATGGACGGCTCGAGCGGAACGGCGCGGGCCTTCCGCGGGGGCGCGGGCGCGCGGCCGAGCGCATGGCCGCGCTCGGCCTTCGACGAAACCCCGAGCCGCAGCGGGATGTCGCGCGCGAGCGTGCGCGCGCACGCGAAGAGGCGCGCGGCGTCCCCGCCCTTCAGCTCGATCTCGGCCTCGCTGATCGGGGCCACCGCGCGGCCGGCCCGGATCGCGCCGCGATCGAGCGCCAGCTCGGCGACGGTGCCCTCCGGGAACGCGAGCATCCTGGTCGTGCGCTCGAACTCGGTGACGAAGACGGGCCGCAGCCGCGCGCGCACCCGTCCCTGCGCGAAGAGCCCGGCGTAAGGCGTCGCATCGAGCAGGGCGACGTCGACTGCGTTGCCGGCGACGTTCCACTCGATCTCGTCGCGCGCGTGCAGGCCCGCCGCGGCCTGCCCCCCGCCCTTCAGCGTCTGGACCCAGCGCTTGCCGTCGTGACGCAGCCGCAGCGCGACGCCGGCGCGCGCCAGCGCACCGTCGGGCGTGTCGTAGTAGACCGTCTCGAGCCTCTGCCGGTGCGCCCCGCCCCGCCGCACCGCACGGACCGCCGGGTGACGGTCGATCCGCGCGAGGTCCTCGGGCGCGACGAGGAGCTTCAGCTCGACTTCCATCGGCACGCTCGGCGCGCGCGCTAGCGCCGCCGCGCCGACATGACGCCTCCGACCTCGCCGATCTGCGCCAGCGCGCGCTTCAGGTGGTCGAGATCGGCCACCTCGACGGTGAACGCCATGTTCGCGACGTGATTCCGGGTCAGCGTGTTCACCGCAGTGACGTTGATGCGCTCCTTGGACAGGACTTCGGACACGTCGCGCAGCAGCCCCTGCCGGTCGTGCGCCTGCACCGCGATCTCCACCGGGTACACCTGGTCGCCGCGCGCGCCCCACTGGGCCTCGATCATCCGCTCGGGCTGGCGCGCGAGCAGGTGGCCGAGGCTCGCGCAGTCGCGCCGGTGCACCGAGATGCCGCGCCCGCGCGTGACGAAGCCGATGATCGGGTCGGGCGGCACCGGCTTGCAGCAGCGCGCGAGCTGCGTCATCAGGCGGTCCACGCCGACGAAGAGGATCCCCCCGCCGCCGCCCGCCTTGCTCTTCTTCGCGACGACCGCCTCGGCCGGCGCCTCCGGCTCCTGCGGGCCGCGCAGCGCGATCTGCAGCGCGCGCGTGCCGACCTCCTCGCGGCCCACCGCCGCGAAGAGGTCGTCGGGCTTGTCGAACCCCAGGCCGCGGGCGAGCTCTTCGAGATTCGCCCGGGCGCCGCGCTCGCGCTGGATCTCGCGCTCGACCACCTGGCGGCCGGCGGCGACGGTGCGCGCGAGCTCCTCCGCGTTGAACCACTGGCGCACCTTGTGCCGCGCGCGCGAGCTCGCGAGGTAGCGCGGCTGGGTCAGCCAGTCGCGCGACGGGCCGCCCGCCTTCGCCGCGACGATGTCCACCCGCTGCCCGTTCTCGAGCACGGTGTCGAGCGGCACCATGACCCCGTCCACCTTCGCGCCCCGGCAGCGGTGCCCGAGGTCGGTGTGCAGGGCGTAGGCGAAGTCGATCGGCGTCGCGCCGCGCGGGAGGTCGATCACGCGCCCTTGCGGGGTCAGCACGTAGACCGTCTGGTCGAGCGCGGCGCGCTTCGACTGCTCGACCCAGTCGGCCGCGTCGACCACCTCGTCGCGCCAGGCGAGCACCTGGCGCAGCCAGGCGATCTTCTCGTCGAACGGGTCGCCGCGCGCGCTCCTGCCTTCCTTGTAGCGCCAGTGCGCCGCCACGCCGAGCTCCGCGTGGCGGTGCATCTCGTGCGTGCGGATCTGCACCTCGAGCGCGCGACCGTCGGGGCCGACCACCGCGGTGTGGAGCGAGCGGTAGTCGTTCGCCTTGGGGCGCGAGATGTAGTCGTCGAACTCCTTCGGGATCGGCTGCCACAGGTCGTGCACCACGCCGAGCGCGGCGTAGCAGTCCTTGACCTCGTCGACGAGCACGCGCAGCGCGCGCACGTCGTGGAGCTCGCCGAAGTCGAGCCCCTTCGCCTGCATCTTGCTGTAGATGCTGTAGATGTGCTTCGGGCGCCCGCTCACCTCGGCGCGCACGCCGGCCGCGGCGAGCGCGCGCGCGAGCGCGTCGATCGCCTGCGCGATGAAGCCCTCGCGCTCGGCGCGGCGCTCGTCGAGCATCTGCGCGATGCGCTTGTACAGCGCCGGCTCGAGAAAGCGGAACGACAGGTCCTCGAGCTCCCACTTGAGCTGCCAGACGCCGAGCCGGTTCGCGAGCGGCGCGTAGATGTCGAGCGTCTCGCGCGCGACCGGCACCCGCGACTCGTCGGGTGCGCGCGCGAGGAAGCGCAGCGTCCGCGTGCGGCTCGCGAGGCGGATGAGCACGACGCGGATGTCCTCGACCATCGCGAGCAGCCTCTTGCGCAGCACCTCGGCCTGCGGCTGGCGGTCAGCCTCCTTCGCCCCCTGCGCGGCCAGGCCGCGCGTCACCACGCGCAGGCGGTTCAGCTTCCAGACGCCGGCCACGAGCGTTGCGACGCCCGCGCCGAACTGCGCCTCCAGCCTCTCGCCCGCGTTCCCGGCGTACTCGGGAACCGCGAACAGCAGGCCGGCGGCGCGCGTCGCGCCGTCGAGGCGCAGCGCCGCGAGGCTCGCGGCGACGCCCAATGCGTGCTCGATCGCCGGCTCGCCCGTGCCGAGCCGGCGGTCCGCATACAGCGGCGCCGCGAACGCGTGCGCGCGCAGGACGAGCGCGCGCTCGGCCGGGTCGAGCCCGGCGAGCGCGGCCTCGAGATCGGGGGCGACGACGGCGTCGGGGGCGGAGGCGACGGAGACCACTGCGAAAGCCGGGAATCCTCTGGGACCCGAAGATGTTACCGGACGGTCGCGATGCCGTGCGTCATAATCGCAGCGCACCGCAACGCATTCGAACCCGTGCTCCGCTCCTGGCGCCGCAAGCGCGTGCTCAAGCGCGCGACCATCGACGAGACCCTCTGGCGCCGCGTGGTGACGCGGCTGCCCTTCCTCGCCGGACTGACCGACGACGAGGCCCGGCGGCTGCGCGAGCTCGCGCTGCTGTTCCTGCACGAGAAGGAGCTCGCCGCCGTCGGCGGCCTCGAGCTGACCGACGAGATCCGGCTCGCGATCGCGCTCCAGGCCTGCCTGCCGATCCTCAACCTCGGGCTCGACTTCTACGACGGCTGGGTGGGCGTGGTCGTCTACCCGGGCGAGTTCCGCGTGCGGCGCCAGGAGCTCGACGAGGACGGGGTGATGCACGAGTGGGACGACGAGCTCTCCGGCGAGGCCTTTCCCGGCGGCCCGGTCGCGCTCTCCTGGGAGGACGTCGAGCTCGGCGTCGCGCCCGCGGCGGACGGCGGCGAGCCCGGCTACAACGTGGTGATCCACGAGTTCGCCCACAAGATCGACATGCTGAAGGGCGAAGCGGACGGGTTCCCCGCGCCCCACCCCGACATGGACGCCGCCGCCTGGCAGCGCGCGCTCGAGTCGGCCTATGCCCGCTTCGTCGGCATGGTCGAGCGCGACAAGGAGACGCTGCTCGACCCGTACGGGGCCGAGCATCCGGCGGAGTTCTTCGCGGTGGCGAGCGAGGCCTTCTTCACCGACCCGCACGCGCTGCGCGCGGAGTTCCCCGGCGTGTACGAGCAACTGCGGCTCTTCTACCGGCAGGACCCGGGCGCGCGGCTTCCAAGGGCCTGATTCAGGCCGACGACAGGAAGTCGCGGACGATCCCGATCTGATCGGGCTGCATGAGCGTCGGCGCGTGCCCGACGCCCGCGATCTCCACGGCCTGCGCGCGCGGCCCGCTCGTCCGCATGCGCGCGACGGTCTCGCGCGCGAGGAGGTCCGAGCGCTCGCCGCGGATGACGAGCGTCGGGCAGCGGATCGCCTCCCAGACCGGCCAGAGCTCGATGTCCTTGTGCGGCGCCGCGGCGTCGAACGGCACCGCGATCGCGGGGTCGTAGTGCACGCGATAGCCGCCGTCGGGCTTGCGGCGCACGACGTGCTCGGTGAGGAACCGCCACTGCGCGTCGCTGTGCGGGCCGAACGGCGCGCTCACCGCGCGGACGTACCGCTCCGCGGCCTCGAGCGAGGGAAAGTCGGGCGCCTTGCCGACGTAGGTGCCGATGCGCTCGAGCGCGGCGGCGGCCACCACCGGCCCCGCCTCGTTGAGGACCATGCGGCGGATCGGGTTGCCCGCCAGCGCGGCGAGCGCCATGCCGATCAGCCCGCCCATCGACGTCCCGACCCAGTCGACCGCGTCGACGCCGAGCCGCGCGACGAGCGTGACCGCGTCGTTGACGTAGGTCGCGGTGGCGTACTCCATCGGGTTGGCGAGCCAGCCGCTCTCGCCGCGTCCCGGCATGTCGGGACAGACCACGCGGTAGCGGTCGGCGAGCGCCGCCGCGAGCGGGTCGAAATCGCGGGCGCAGCGCGTGAGACCGTGCACGCACACGAGCACGCGCGGATTGGCCGCGTCGCCCCACTCCAGATAGGAGAGCCGATGCAGCCCGCTCGCGGAAGCCGCGGTCAGTGCGCGGCGGCGGAAGTCCGCTGCCACGCTCAGTGCCGTCCGGCCGTGCGCAGCGCACCCGCGCGCGTGCGGTACGCGGCGAGCGGCGGCGAACCGCCATCGGTGACGACTGTGGTGAGGAGGCGGCTCATGGGGCCGGCGCGGTGCGCGGCGAGTATAGCAAGCGCCCTGCGCGGTCTCGCCGCGCGCGATGCGCCGCGCTCAGAGCTTCGGGGCCGCGCCGGGGTTGAAGTTCCCGGAGAGCCCGGACAGCGCGTCCATGCGCGCCTTCACCGCGCGGCGGAACGCCTCCTCCGCGCCGTACTTGGCCACCGAGAACTTGACGAGCTTGGTGCGCCACGGCTGCAGCGGCAGGCGCGCGATCCAGAAGCGCCGCTCCACCGGACCGTGCTCGGTCTCGATCACCTCGGCGTGGTACGACACCCCGGCGAGGCCCGAGCGGTTGTTCCGGCGCAGGATCGCGCAGTACTGCTTGCGCGTGAGCGGCGGATACTTGGCGAGCAGGTCGTCGCGGTACTGCTTCGCCGCGCCGAGCGCCTTGAGCCGCCCCCCGTACACGCCGTCGGAGAAGTGGCCGACGTGGATGCGGCCCTGGCGCTGGATCGTGACCCGCCACGCGTGCGTGCGCGAACCCTCGTGGTCCACGCGGGTAATCCCGTACATCGGCCGGCGTGCGGCCGGCGCGGGCGACTTCTTCTTGACTGGCATGCGCGCGCTGTTTTGCAGACGCGGGCAGTATGCCGCCGGCATTATGACGGCGTCAATCGGCCGCAGGGAATAGTGCGCGCGGAAAGCACGCGTCGGCGCGCCCCTAGCGCCAGTAGCGCCGGTGCGCGTCGCGAAACGACGACACCCGCACCCCGGCGCCCGTCAGGGTGATCGTCACCGCGCCGTCGCGATCGGTGCGCCAGAGCGCCGCGCCGGCCGCCGCGTACCGCGCGGCCACCTCCGCCTTCGGATGGCCGAAGCGGTTGCGATAGCCGGTGGCGAAGACCGCGTGCGCCGGCCGCGCGGCGGCGACGAACGCCGGCGAGGACGAGGTTGCGCTGCCGTGATGCGGCACGAGCAGCACGTCGGCACGCGGCACCGCGCCGCGCGCGAGCAGCGCGCGCTCGTCCCGCGCCTCGATGTCGCCGGCCAGCAGGAGCGCGCCCCCGGGCGCGCGGACGTGCAGCACGCAGCTGCGCGAGTTGGGCCGTGCGTGCGCCTCGGCCTGGCCGGCTGCCGGCGGATGGAGGAACTCGAAGCCGATCGCGCCCCACGTCCAGCGCACGCCGGCGCGGCACGGCAGGCGATAGGGCGCGTCCGCCTGCGCCGGGTGATCCGGCGCGAGCGACGACCACAGCGCGCCGGGTGGAACCGCGCCCACCACCGAGCGCGCGCCGCCGGAGTGGTCGCTGTCGTCGTGGCTGACGACGACCGCGTCGAGGCGCTCGAGTCCCTCCCCGCGCAGGAACGGGACGATCACGCGCATGCCCGCGTCGGTGTCCGTGCCGTAGGCGGGACCGGTGTCGTAGAGGAGCACGTGCTCGCGCGTGCGCACCAGGGCGGCGAGGCCCTGCCCCACGTCCAGGACCGTCACCCGGACCTCGTCCGCGGAGGGCGGCGGCGGCCGCACCGCGAACAGCGGCGCGAAGAGGAGCGGCGCGGCGAAGCGCGCCGGCACGCCGCGCGGCGCGAGCAGCCACGCCGCGCCGATCGCCGCGAGCGCGACGGTCCACGGCGCGGGCG
>JAGVSZ010000373.1 GCA_019137045.1 Betaproteobacteria bacterium | reverse complement strand
AAGTCGCGCACCGCGGGGCGCAGGTCCTCCGGGAAGGCGTCGGGATAGAGCACGCGGCCGAGCCAGCGCAGGCCGATCAGGCGGTTGATCGACGGCGGGAAGTCGACCCAGCCGAACGGCGCGTTCGGCGCGCGGTAGACGCGACCGCTCCGCACCGCGGCGACCTCGCGCCAGAGCGCGTCGCGCCGCAGCCCGGCGTAGAAGGTCGGATCGATCGTCACGATCACGTCCGGGTTCCAGCGCAGCACCTGCTCGACCGACACCTGGACGAGCCCGCCGCGGCCGAGCTCGGCGGCGACGTTCACCGCGCCGACCTGCTCGATCGACTCGACGTTGATCGAGCCGGCGAGGCCGGTATCGAGCCCGCGCGGCCCGCGGCCGTAGTAGACGCGCGGGCGCTGCCCCTGCGGAATCCGCGCAACGCGCTGCGCGACGTCGGCGATGGTGTCGCGCGCGTAGCGGGCGAGCTCGCTGCCGCGCGCGGCCTCGCCCACGATCCGCCCGTACCGCTCGATCGCTGCGGCCATGCGCTCGAACGCGCCGTCGAGCAGCACGTACGGGATGCCGGTCTGGGCCTGCACCCGGTCGGCGAGCGAGGCGAAGGTCGGCGTGACGGCGCCGTAATCGAAGATCAGATCCGGGCGGGCCGCGATCACCACTTCCACGTTCGCGGTGTTGCCGCGGCCGGTGAGGCGGCCGAGCGTCGGAAGGTCGGCGTACTTGGGTGCGACGAACGGGCGCTCGTAGTCGCGGAAGGGGGAGGTCCAGCCGATCAGCTTGTCGGGCGCGACGGCGAAGGCGAGCACGCTCGCCGGCGGCCCGGCCGCGTAGACGCGGTCGATCCGCGCGGGGAGCGCGACTCGCCTGCCGGCCGAGTCGACGATCTCCCGCTGCGCCTGGGGCCGCGCGAGCCCGGGCGCGAGCGCGAGCGCCGCGGCGCGGGCGAGAAAAGCGCGTCGCGCGCGCACGCGGGAGCGCTACTTCCCGACGATCACCTCGGAGGCCTTGATGATGGCCGTGGCCGTGTCGCCGACCTTCAGCCCGAGATCGTCCACCGCCTCGACGGTGATCGACGAGGTGATCACGAGGCCGGGCGCGACCTCGATCTTGACGTGCGCGGTCGTCTGGCCGCGATTGACGGCCACGACCTTGCCGGGAAACACGTTGCGGGCCGAAAGCTTCATTCGTTCTCCTCGTGTCAGTCCTTGATCTGCTTCGCGGTCACGGCCGCGTCGTTGTACATCGCCTCGCCGTACTGCGCCTTGCCGAACTCGCGCATCAGCGCCTGCGCCTCGGGCGAGAGCAGGAACTCGCCGAACTTGCGCGCGACCGGGGTGCCCGGGGTCGGTGCGGCGAGGTAGAGCGTATGGTACGGGTTCGCCAGGATCTCGCCACCGCGGAACAGCAGCTTCAGGTTCGGCATGCTGCGCTTCTCGGCGATGAACGTGCTCGAGTCGGTGAGGAAGTAGCCACGCTCGTCGTTGGCGCGCCGCATGCTCGCCGTCATGAAGTCCTTGGTGACGATGTAGCCCGGGCCGCCCGGAGTGACCCCCGCCGCGCGCCAGATCTCCATCTCCTTCTGATGGGTACCCGAGTTGTCGCCGCGCGACACGAACTTCGCCCCGCTCGACTGGATGCGGCGCAAGGCGTCGGCGGCGTCGGCCGCGGCGGCGATCTTCGCCGGGTCCTCCGGCGGCCCCACGATCCAGAACTCGTTGGAGCCGATCAGCCGGCGCCCGGTGGCCCAGCCGTCGGCCACCGCCTTGCGCTCGGCGGGCGGCGCGTGCGCGAGCACCATGTCCACCTTGCGGTCCTGCAGGAGCTTCATCGCCTGCCCGGAGCCGGCCTTGTACCAGACGACGGTGGCGTCGTTCGCCTTGGCGAAGGCGGTGGCGAGCTGCTCGAGGAGGCCGAGCTCGCCGGGGCTGCCGGTGGCGAGCGAGAAGCGGTTGGGGCCGCTGCCCCAGCTCGCCGCGGGCTTGGGCCCGGCCGGGGACTGGGCGAGCGCAGCGGACATGGACAGGGCGATCACGAGCGCGCCCGTGGCGCGCAGGAAACGGGCGTCGAGCATGGCGGGCGCACTCCTACCTACTTGCCGGCGTTGGGGAAGAAGAGCTGCTGGCCGCCGACCGTGTACTGCGCGATCGCGCGCTGGCCGTCCGGCGACACGACCCAGTCCATGAACTTCTGGCCCAGGTCCTTCTTCACGTGCGGGTGCTTCGCGGGGTTCACGAGCATCACGCCGTACTGGTTGAAGAGCCGCTGGTCGCCCTCGACCAGGATCGCCAGGTCGCCGCGGTTCTTGAACGAGAGCCACGTGCCGCGGTCGGACAGGAGGTAGGCGTTCATCGAGGACGCGGTGTTGAGCGCGGGCCCCATGCCCGACCCGGTCTCGCGATACCAGGCGCCCTTCTGCTTCGCGATGTCGATGCCCGCCTCCTTCCACAGCCGCAGCTCGGCCGCGTGCGTGCCGCTGCGGTCGCCGCGCGAGACGAACGGCGCCTGCGCCGCCTGGATCTTCTTGAGCGCCGCGGTGATGTCCTTCCCGCCCGCCACCTTGGCCGGGTCGCTCTTCGGCCCGATCAGGACGAAGTCGTTGTACATCACGTTGCGGTGCCCGATGCCGTGGCCCTCGGCCACGAACTTGCGCTCCGCCGCCGGGTCGTGCACGAACACGACGTCGGCGTCGCCGCGCCGCGCCATGTCGAGCGCCTGGCCGGTGCCGAGCGCCACCACGCGCACCTTGATGCCCGTGCTCTTCTCGAAGATCGGCAGGATGAACCCGAACAGCCCCGACTGCTCGGTCGAGGTGGTGGAGGCGACGGTGATGAACTTCTCCTGCGCGTGCGCGGACGTCCAGGCGGCCGCGGCCGCGAGAAGGAAGGCGAGGATGACGCGACGCGTGACTACCATAGCAACTCTCCTTTGAGAAACGCGGCAGCTTCGGGGCAGCCGGGCGCAGTGAAGAAGCGCACCGCCGAGGCGCGCTCCGCGATGCGGCCGTTGTGCAGGAACAGGATCTCGTCGGCGATCCGGCGCGCCTGGCCGAGGTTGTGGGTGACCATCACGATCTTGGTGCCGCCGGCGTGAATCGCCTGGATCGCCGCCTCGATCTCGTGCGTCGCCCCCGGATCGAGGTTCGCGGTCGGCTCGTCGAGGAACAGGACCTCGGGATTGAGCGTCCACGCGCGCGCGAGCGCGAGGCGCTGCTGCTCGCCGCCCGACAGGACGCGCGCCGGGCGGGCGGCGAGGTGCGTGAGCCCGACCCGCTCGAGCGCCGCGCGCGCGCGGGCGTCGCGCTCGGTCGCCCCGACGCCGGCCACCTTCAGGCCGTAGGCCACGTTCGCGAGCGCCGAGCGGCGCAGCATCACCGGCCGCTGGAACACCATCGCCTGCGCGCGCCCGCCGGTCGTCCGCTCCCGCGCGCTCCAGGCGATGCGGCCGGAGGTGGGCGCGAGCAGCCCGTGACAGAGGCGCAGGAGCACGCTCTTGCCGGCGCCGTTCGGCCCCAGGATCACGGTGCGCGCGCCGCGCTCGAGCGTGAGCGACACGTCGTCGATGATGCGCCGGCCGCCCGCCTCGAAGCACACGCGCTCCAGGGTCAGCGGCAGCAGCGAGGTCGGCGCCCTCATCGCGGCCTCATCCATAGCGGCGCTGCGCCGTCTCTTTCACCAGGTAGGCGGCGGCGTTCAGCGCGAGCACGATCGTGACGAGCACGACGCCGAGCCCGAGCGCGAGCGGCAGGTCGCCCTTGCTCGTCTCGAGCGCGATCGCGGTGGTCATCACGCGCGTGACGCCGTCGATGTTGCCGCCGACGATCATCACCGCCCCGACCTCGGCCGCGGCCCGCCCGAACCCGGCCAGCACCGTGGTCACGAGGGAGAACTTCGTGTCCCACAGCAGCGTGAGCGCGGACTGGGCCGGCCGGGCGCCGAGCGAGCGCAGCTGCTCCTGGTACTCGCGCCACGCGTCCTCCACCGCCTGGCGGGCGAGCGCCGCGATGATCGGGGTGATGAGGATCGCCTGCGCGATGATCATCGCCCCGGGCGTGAAGAGCAGCCCCAGCTCCCCGAGCGGCCCCGAACGCGAGAGCAGCAGGTAGACGACCAGCCCGACCACGACCGGGGGCAGCCCCATCAGCGCGTTGAGCACGATGACCACGGCCCTGCGGCCCGGGAACCGCCGCACGGCGATCGCCGCGCCGAGCGGCAGGCCGACCAGGGTCGCGACCAGCACCGCCGTGAGGCTCACGCGCAGGCTGAGCAGGACGATCTCGACCAGCGCCGGATCGAGCGCGAGCATCATGCGGCCCGCGTCGCGGAGCGCGGCGGCTATCGTTTCCATCGCGTCCTGCCGCAACGGCGCTCGCCCAGGCGACGCCGCCGCGGTAATATGCGCGCGTATGCATATTGAACTGGCATCACCCGGGATGTTAACCGGGCAGCGGACTTGACCCCAATATGCGCGGTCTTGCCACTTTGAGACTGGAGCCGGAGGTGTGCTGGCGTCCGGCCGGTCGCGCCGCCGCGCCGCTCGAGCGCCGGCTCGCGCCGCTGCTCGCGGCCATCCGCACCCACGGGACGCTGCGCTCGGCGGCGCGCGAGCTGGGGCTCTCGTACCGCGGCGCGTGGGGTCTGCTCAGCGACACGGACCGCGCGCTGGGCGTGCCCTTGGTAGAGCTGCAGCGCGGCCGGGGCGCCCGCCTGACCGCGGCCGGCGAGCAGCTGCTGGCCGCCGACGCCCGGGTGGCGCGCCAGCTGCGCGAGTCGGCGCTCGAGCTCGAGCTCGGGCCGCGGCGCGCGCCGGCTGCTGCCGGCCGGGGCCTGGTCGTCGCCGCGAGCCACGACCTCCTGCTCGCCGCGCTCTGCGACCAGTGGGCGCGGCTCGCGGGACTGGTCGGAGACGTCTCGTTCCGCGGCAGCCGCGAGAGCCTCGGCGCGCTGGCGCGCGGCGAGGCCGATCTGGCGGGATTCCACTGCTCGAGCCCGGCGCCCGGCGACGCAGCTGCCCCGCTGCGGCAGCTGCTCGACGGGCGCCGCGACGTCCTGATCCGGTTCGCCGAGCGCGAACAGGGCCTGATGGTGAAGCGCGGCAACCCCAAGCGCCTGCGCTCGCTCGGCGACGTGGCCGCCAGGGCGGCGACGTTCGTCAATCGTCAGCGCGGGTCCGGAACGCGCGTGCTCATCGATCAGCTGCTCGCGGAGGACGGCATCGACGCAGGGGCGATCCGCGGCTACGAGACCGAGGAGTACACGCATCTCGCGGTCGCGGCCACGGTCGCCGCGGGCCGCGCGGACGCGGCCTTCGGCTTGCGGGCCGCGGCGAGCCGCTTCGGGCTCGACTTCATTCCCGTCCGGCGCGAGCGCTACTGGCTCGCCCTGCGCGCCCGGCGGCTCGACGGCGAGCGGATGCAGGCGCTGCGCCGGGGGATCGCCGGCGAGCCCCTCCGCCGCGCCGCGCAGGGGCTCGCGGGCTACTCGATTCGCGGCGCCGGCGCGGTCATGCCGGTCGGCGCGGCGTTCGCGTGACGCCGTCCCGCGACGCCCGGGTCCAACCGATGCCGAGACACGCGAGCCACGAAGGGCGGCCTTGCGCGATCGAGATCGCGATTGCGCCGGTCTGGACGATCCGGTACCGGGGAAGCGCGCGGCAGTTCGACTTCGTGCTGGTGGCGCTCCTGCAGGCGATCGGGGAGACCGGCCGCCTGACCCAGGCGGCGCGGCGCGCCGGCATCTCCTACCGCCACGCGTGGAACGTCATCGAGCGGTGGGGCGCGTTCTTCCGCAGCCCGCTCGTCCTCATGACCCGCGGGCGCGGCACGCGGCTGACCCCGCTCGGGGAGAAGCTCCTCTGGGCCGCGCAGCGGGTCGACGCACGGCTCACTCCGCAGCTCGAGAGCCTCGCCTCCGAGCTGGCGCGCGCGCTCAACGAAGGGCTCACCGGCGCCGCCCCGCCGCTCCGGCTGCACGCGAGCCACGACTTCGCGGTGGCGCAGCTGCGCGAGCGCCTGAACCAGGACGGCGCGACCCGGATCGACCTCCAGTATCGCGGCAGCATCGACGCGCTCGCAGCGCTGTGCCACGGCGCGTGCGACGTGGCCGGCTTCCACATCGCCGACGGGCCGCTGCAGGCCGAGATCCTCGGCCGCTACGCGAAGTGGATGAAGCCGCGCAGCCAGCGGCTGATCCGGTTCGCGACCCGGACGCAAGGGTTCGTCGTCCCGCCGGGCAACCCCAAGGCGATCCGCACGGTGGCCGACCTGGCGCGGCCGGGCGTGCGCCTCATCAATCGCCAGCGCGGCTCGGGCACGCGCACCCTGCTCGAGCAGCTCCTCGCGCACGCCGGGCTGAGCGGCGCGGCCATCGCCGGATTCGAGACCGAGGAGTACACCCACGCGGCGGTCGCCGCGCTCGTCGCGGGGCGGCTCGCCGACGTGGGCTTCGGCGTCCAGGCGGCGGCCGACCAGTTCGGGCTCGACTTCGTGCCGGTCGCGACCGAGCGCTACTTCCTGATCCTCAGGACGGAGATGCTGGAGCACGCCACCGTGCGCGAGATGCTCGGGTTTCTGCGCGGCGGCGAATTCAGGCGCCTGGTCGCCTCCCTGCCGGGCTACGGCGCCGACCTCGCGGGCGAGGTGCTCGCGATTCCCGCGGCGCTCCCGTGGCGCCACCTGCGCGAGCCGCAGCGCGAGGTCGCAGGCTCCAGTCCCTGAGCACGGGCCGGGGCGTTCCCCGGCGCGTTGCGCGCCCGCGCCTGCCGGCGCTATAGTTTGCCCCTGCGGGGATGCGCAGTCTCCCCGGTTCAAGACGGTGTCCCGTCCAAGCGCTGCGACCTCGCCCGTCCCACGGAGGATCGCCATGGACACCGTCGCCTCGATTTCCGTTCCCCGGCTTCGCTCGCTCGTCGGTTCACCGCGCGCGCCGCTCGTCGTGGACGTGCGCAAGCTCCCTGCATTCGACGCCGACCCGGTGATGATCGCTTCCGCGCTGCGGCGGCCCCACGACGCCGTGGGCGACTGGGCCGCGGGTCTGTCCGCCGGCCGGGAAATCGTCGCGTATTGCGTCCACGGCCACGAGGTGAGCCAGGGCGTCGCGCACACCTTGGCCGAGCGCGGCGTGCCGGTGGGATCGAGGACTGGAAAGCGGCCGGCGCGCCGACCGTGCGCAGGCTGGCCGACATCGGCCACGGAACCGCGCGCGTCACGCGCTGGGTGACGCGCGAGCGGCCGAAGATCGACCGGATCGCCTGCCCCTGGCTCGTGCGGCGCTTCGTCGATCCGCTTGCCGTCTTCGAGTACGTTCCGCCCGAGCAGGTGCTCGACGCGGCGCGCGCCACGGGCGCGGTGCCCTACGACGTTCCCGGCGTGCGGTTCACGCATCGCGGCGAGCGCTGCAGCTTCGACGCGCTACTGGAGGACTTCGAGCTCCGCGACAGCGCGCTCGACGCGCTCGCGCGCATCGTGCGCGGCGCCGATACCGCGCACCTCGACCTCGCGCCGCAGGCCCCCGGGCTCCTCGCGGTGTCGCTCGGCCTCGCACGCAACTTCGCCGACGACGCGGCGATGCTCGAGGCTGCGATGCCGGTCTACGACGCGCTCTACGCCTGGTGCGTTGAGGCGCAGCGCGGGAGCGGCTCGTGAGCGCGACCGCGCCGATTGCGACGCAGCCGCCCGCCGCCGTCGGCTTCTGGCAGGCGTTCGCGTACTGGCTGAAGCTCGGCTTCGTCAGCTTCGGCGGGCCGACCGGGCAGATCGCGATCATGCACCACGAGCTGGTGGAGCGGCGCCGCTGGATCTCCGAGGGCCGGTTCCTGCACGCGCTCAACTACTGCATGCTGCTGCCCGGCCCGGAGGCGCAGCAGCTCGCGACCTACATCGGCTGGCTGATGCACCGCACCTGGGGCGGAATCGTGGCAGGAGCGCTGTTCGTCCTGCCGTCGCTCTTCATCCTGATCGGGCTGTCGTGGATCTACCTGCGCTTCGACGACGTGCCCTGGGTCGCGGCCGTGCTCCACGGCATAAAGCCGGCAGTCACCGCGATCGTGCTGTTCGCGGCGTACCGGATCGCGTCGCGCGCGCTGCAGTACAAACCGCTGTGGCTGATCAGCGTCGCGGCGTTCGTCGCGATCTTCGCGTTCGACGTGCCCTTCCCCGCGATCGTGCTCGCCGCGGGCGTGATCGGCTACGTCTGGGGGCGGTTCGCGCCGCGGCACTTCGGCGGCGGCGGGCACGGTGCCGCCAAGGCGTCGTACGGTCCGGCGCTGATCGACGACGGCGCCGCGCTGCCCCACACGCGCTTCAGCCTGCCGCGCCTGATCGCGCTCGCCGCGACGGGCCTCGCGCTCTGGGCCGCGGCACTTGGCGCGCTCGCCGCCGCCTCCGGGTGGGAGGGCACCCTCACGCAGATGGGGTGGTTCTTCACCAAGGCGGCGCTCGTCACCTTCGGCGGCGCGTACGCGGTCCTGCCGTACGTCTTCCAGGGCGCCGTCGAGCACTACGGCTGGCTCACGACCGCCCAGATGATCGACGGTCTCGCCCTCGGCGAAACGACGCCCGGCCCGTTGATCATGATCGTCGCCTTCGTCGGGTTCGTCGGCGCATGGGCGAAGGCGCTGTGCGGGCCCGAGGCGCTCTTCCTCGCCGGCGCCGCGGGCGCCGCCGTGGCGACGTTCTTCACCTTCCTGCCGTCGTTCGTCTTCATCCTGGTGGGCGCGCCGCTGGTCGAGTCCACGCACGGCGACATCCGCTTCACTGCGCCGCTGACCGGAATCACCGCCGCGGTCGTGGGGGTGATCGTGAACCTCGCCGTCTTCTTCGCCTGGCACGTGTTCTGGCCGCGGGGGTTCGCCGGCCCGACCGAGTGGTTCTCGATCGCCCTGGCGGTCGCGACGCTCGCCGCGCTGTGGCGGTTCAAGGCCGGCATCATCCCGGTCATCGCCGCGTGCGGCGCGGCCGGACTCGTGCAGCATCTCGTCCGCACGATCATCTGAGAGGAGCCCGCCCCATGCCCGCGTATCTCGTCGCGACCGGAACGGTGAAGAACCCGGAGGCGTACCAGGAGTACCGCACGCTCGCCGCGGCGGCGATCGCCCGGCACGGCGGGCGCTTCCTCGCCCGCGGCGGCGCGAGCGAGGTGCTCGAAGGCCGCTTTCCCGGGCCGCGCGTCGTGGTCGTGGAGTTCCCGAGCCTCGACCGCGCGCGGGAGTTCTTCCACTCGTCCGAGTATCAGGCGGCGCGCGAGAAGCGGCTGGCGGTGGCCGACCTCAACCTGATCATCGTCGACGGCGTCTAGGCCCGCGCCTTCGCGCCGACGTGGATGCAGGCGATGCCGAAGGTGAGGTTGCGGTAGCGCACGTCGGCGAAGCCGGCGCGCTCCATGATCGCCTTCATCTCCTCCTGGTCGGGAAAGCGGCGGATCGACTCGATCAGGTAGTTGTACGCCTCCGGCGCGCGCGCGACCCACGCGCCGAGGCGCGGGATGACGGTGAACGAGAACGCGTTGTAGAAAGGCCGGATCGGCGCCCAGGCGCGCGAGAATTCCAGGCACAGGAACCGGCCGCCGGGCTTGAGCACGCGCCGGATCTCGACGAGCGCCGCCGGCATGTCGGTGACGTTGCGGATGCCGAACGAGATCGTCAGCGTATCGACGGAGTCGTCCGCGAACGGCAGCCGCTCGCCGGCGCCCGCGAGCCAGGCGAGCGCGGCGCGCCCCCGCCGCCGCCCCGCCGCCATCATCGCCACGCTCGGATCGCATACCGCCACCAGCCGGTCCGGGCCGGCCATGAGCGCCGCGATGTCGCCGGTGCCGCCGGCGAGGTCGACGATCACCTGGCCGGCGCGCGCGGCGGCCATGCGCGCGAACGCGCGCTTCCAGAGCCGGTGCGTGCCCATGCTCATCAGGTCGTTCATGAGGTCGTAGCGCGGCGCGACGGTGTCGAACACCCTGCGGATGCGCCGCTCGCGCTCCGCGGGATCGACCGCCTGGTAGCCGAAGCTGCGCGAGAGGTCGCTCATCGCACGACCGCGCGCGGCGCTAGCGCGCGACCAGCGCGACGGCGAGCAGCAGGCCGAACGCGAGCTGCAGCTGCGCGGTGCGCTTCAGGAAGAGGTTGAGAGCCGTCGTGACCGGGGCGCGCCAGAACCCGAGCACCAGCGCGACCGCGAACGGCGCCGCCGCGAGCGGGAGGGCGAGCCACGCGCCGGCGTGCGCGACCACGCCCAGCAGCGGCAGGAGCGCGAAGGCCGCGCCGACGAGCGCCGCGAATTCCAGCCGCGTCGCCGCGCGGCCGACGCGCACCGCGAGCGTGATTTTGCCGGCCTGCGCATCGCCGTCGAGATCGCGGTAGTTGTTGACCACCAGCACGGCCGCGGCGAGCGCGCCGAGGATCGTGCCGGCCACCAGCGCCGCCGCCGCGAGCCGCCCGGTGAGCAGGAAGTGCGTACCGGCGGTTGCGACGAGCCCGAAGAACACGAACACGAAGAACTCGCCCGACGCGGTGTACGCGATCGGACGCGGGCCGCCGGTGTACGCGACGCCGGCGGCGACCGAGGCAAGCCCGATCGCGAAGATCGGCCAGCCGCCGACCGAGACGAGATACGCCCCGAGGACCAGCGCGAGACCGAAGCTGGTCGCCGCCGCCCGCCGCACCTCGGCGGCCGCGAGCCAGCCCATCGCGGTGGCACGCGGCGGGCCCAGGCGGTCGGGCCGATCCGTCCCGCGCTCGTAGTCCCCGACGTCGTTGAAGAGATTGGTGCCGATCTGGATCAGCATCGCCGCGACGAGCGCGACGAGCGCGACCCCCCAGTCGATGCCGCCGGCCTCGCGCCAGGCGAGCGCGGTGCCGACCACGACCGGGACAATCGCGATCGAGAGCGTCGCGGGGCGCGCCGCCAGCCACCAGGCGCGCAACGGCGTCGGCGGGTCCGCCGCGACGTTCGCGGAGGCCGGCGTGGGATCGATCACGGAGTACCGAACCGGGTGGTCATCGGGTCATCCTCGGCGGGCCAGCCGCAAGACGCGATCGATTCTAGCATCGCCGTTCCCGCGCTCCGCCGGCGCGAGGCGCAGTACGGACGAGACCGGAGCGCCCCATCCCGGCGCGACTTGCGCCGCTTCTGATCTCGGACAAGGTTCTGCCCTTCCGGAGCGGCGAACATGCGCGAAAATCGCCGTTGGCGCGGGAGCGAACGATGTCCGGACCGAAGGATCCGATCCACCCCACCGCGGGTGTACGGCCTGCGCGTGGGGCGTCCGCAGCGCCCGCCGTGCGCGCGGGAGACTGACCATGGCTGACACGCTCTGCACGACGCGCCGCGCCCTGCTCAAGGCGGGGTGCGGCGCGCTGGCCGCGCTCGCCGCCGGCTGCGACGGGCGGCGCGCCGCAGCCGGCGCCGAACGCACGTTCGCCTTCCA
Organism: Betaproteobacteria bacterium; assembly: GCA_019137045.1. GTDB lineage: Bacteria > Pseudomonadota > Gammaproteobacteria > Burkholderiales > SG8-39 > JAGVSZ01. Next base: position 2,443 of record JAGVSZ010000373.1, on the reverse strand, counting down.
CGGCCTCGCGATGGGCAGCACCTACACGGTGAAGGTGGTGGCGCCCGGCCTCAGCGCGGCCGGGCGGAGCGCGGTGCGCGAAGCGGCGTACGCTGCGCTCGAGCGCATCGAGGCGCGCATGTCCACCTACCGCGCGGACTCGGAGCTGGCGCGCTTCAACCGGCACGCCGCGCCGACGCCGTTCGCCGTCTCGGCGGAGACCCTGGCGGTGCTCGCGACCGCGCAGCGGGTGAGCGCGGCGTCCGGCGGCGCTTTCGACGTCACCGTCGCGCCGGTCGTGGACGCCTGGGGCTTCGGCCCGAGCAAGCGGCACCGGGTGCTCGCGGACGGCGAGCGGCGCGCGCTCGGCGCGCGCGTCGGCCACCGGATGCTCGCGCTGGACGCGCCGGCCGGAACGGTCACCAAGTCGCGTCCGGACGTGCGCGCCGACCTGTCCGGCATCGCGAAAGGCTTCGCGGTCGACGCGGCGGCGCACGCGATCGAGGCGCTCGGCTTCAGCGACTTCCTGGTCGAGGCCGGCGGGGAGGTCCGCACGCGCGGGCACAACGCCGCCGGCGAGCCGTGGCGCGTCGGCATCGAGCGTCCCGACGCCCTGCCGCAGCAGGTGCACCGCATCGTCCCACTGCGCGACGGGTCGCTCGCCACGTCGGGGGACTACCGGATCTTCTTCGAGCACGACGGCCGGCGCTTCTGCCACGAGATGGACCCCGCGACCGGCGCGCCCGTCGCGCACCGGCTCGCGTCGGTCAGCGTCGTCCACGCCGACTGCGCGCTCGCCGACGCCTGGTCGACCGCGCTGTTCGTGCTCGGCCCCGAGCGCGGGTTCGCGCTCGCCGCGGCGCAGGGGCTCGCCGCTCACTTCATCCTGCGGGAAGCGCGCGGATTCGAGGACCGCCAGACGCCGGCCTTCGCCGCGCTCGGCGCCGGCCCGTCGCTGCGCGGTTGACGTTCGGACGGCGCGCCCCCGCGCGCCGTCAGCCCGCGACCACCGGGATCTTGCCGATCTTCGCCCGCCACTCGGCGGGGCCGGACTTGTGGACCGCGTTGCCCGCCGGATCGACCGCGACGATCACCGGCATGTCCTTGACCTCGAACTCGTAGATCGCCTCCATGCCGAGCTCCGGGAAGGCGACCACCTTCGACGCGCGGATGGCCTTCGACACGAGGTAGGCCGCGCCGCCGACGGCGATGCAGTAGAGGGCGCCGTGCTTCCTGATCGACTCGGTGGCGGCCGGGCCGCGCTCGGACTTGCCGATCATGCCGATGAGGCCCGCCTGCGCCAGCATCGGCTCGACGAACCTGTCCATGCGCGAGGAGGTCGTCGGGCCGGCCGGGCCCACCACCTCGTCGCGCACCGGATCGACCGGCCCGACGTAGTAGATGAAGCGGTGCGCGAAGTCCACCGGCAGCTTCTCGCCGCGCGCCAGCATCTCGGTGAGCCGCTTGTGCGCGGCGTCGCGGCCGGTGAGGATCTTCCCGGACAGGAGCAGCCGGTCGCCCGCCGCGAACTGCGCGAGGTCGGCTTTCCGCAGCGCGTCCACGTCGACGCGCTTCGCCGTCGAGACGTCGAGCGCGATCCTCGGCCAGTCCTCGAGGCTCGGCGGATCGAACGTCGCCGGCCCGCTGCCGTCGAGCGTGAAGTGGAGGTGGCGCGTCGCCGCGCAGTTCGGCAGCAGCGCCACCGGCTTGGAGGCCGCGTGCGTGGGGTAGTCGACCACCTTCACGTCGAGCACGGTGGTGAGCCCGCCCAGCCCCTGCGCCCCGATGCCGAGCGCGTTCACCTTGTCGTAGAGCTCGATGCGCAGCTCCTCGGCGCGGTTTCTCGGTCCGCGCGCCTTGAGCTCGTGCATGTCGAGCGGCTCCATCATCGCCCACTTGGCCATCAGCATCGCCTTCTCGGGCGTGCCGCCGATGCCGAGCGAGAGCATTCCGGGCGGGCACCAGTCCGCGCCCATCGTCGGCACCACCGAGAGCACCCAGTCGACCACCGAGTCGTTCGGCAGCAGCATCGCGAACTTCGACTTGTTCTCCGAGCCGCCGCCCTTCGCGGCGACGATCACCTCGACCTTGTCGCCCGGCACCAGCTCCACGTGCGTGACGCCGGGCGTGTTGTCCTTCGTGTTGACGCGCCTGCCGTCGGGATCCGCGAGCACCGAGCCGCGCAGCCTGTTGTCCGGATGCGTGTAGGCGCGCCGCACGCCCTCGTTCACCATCGCCTCGAGCGACAGGGTCGCCTGCCAGCGCACGTCCATGCCGACGCGGACGAACGCGATCCCGATGCCGGTGTCCTGGCACATCGGGCGGTGGCCCTCGGCGCTCATGCGCGAGTTCACGAGCAGCTGCGCGATCGCGTCCCGCGCCGCCGGCGACGCCTCGCGCTGGTAGGCCTCGTGCAGACCGCGCAGGAAATCGGCCGGGTGGAAGTACGAGATGTACTGGAACG
>JAGVSZ010000143.1 GCA_019137045.1 Betaproteobacteria bacterium | reverse complement strand
GTCTCGAGGTTGGAGTTGGTCACCAGCAGGAGGTACCCGAGCCCCTTGTCGGCGCCCACGAACTCCCCCACCACCGCGCCGGCGATCGCGAGCGTCGCCGCCACCTTCAGGCCGCTGAAGAGGTACGGCAGGCTGGTCGGGAGGCGGAACTGCAGGAACGCCTGCATGCGGGTGGCGCCCATCGAGCGCGCGAGGTCGTTCATCTCCGCGGACATCGAGCGCAGGCCCACCGCGGCGTCGATCACGATCGGAAAGAACGAGATCAGGAACGCGACCAGCACCTTGGGCAGGGTGCCGACGCCGAACCAGACCAGGAAGAGCGGCGCGATCGCGATCTTCGGCACCACCTGGAAGAAGAGCATGGTCGGCATCACGAAGCGGTCGAAGCGCGCGCTCGCGGTGATCGCGATCGCGAGCGGCAGCGCGATCGCCACCGCCAGGGCGTAGCCGACCAGCATCTCGTAGGTGGTGATCCAGCCGTGGAAGGCGAGCTTGGGCAGCTCGTCCACGAACACGCGGATGATGATCGAGGGCGGCGGCAGCAGGTACACCGGGGCCTTGAGCAGCTTGACGCCCACCTCCCAGGCGAGGAGGAAGACGAGGATGCCGGCGAGCGGCACGACGCGCCGGCCGAGCGCGGCGGCGATGCCGCGGTCGTTCCGCTCGGGTGCCTTCGCTGCCACGCTCGACATCGTCCCCTTCCGCTACGCCCCGGCCACGACCCGCAGCGCGGCGGTCGCGCGCGCGTCCGCCGCGACTCCGAGCCCCGGCCCGCGCGGCACGCGCACGCGGTCCCGCACCGCGCGGAAGGCCGGGTCCGCGGTGCCGCGATCGGCAATGTACTGCGGACCGTTGAGCGCGGCGGGGCGCTCGAGCCCGGCGGCGGCGAAGAGGTGGATCGACGCGGCGAGGGACCACTCCGGGTCGCTCAGGCCCGAGGCGAAGAGCGCCAGCCCGCTCTCCGCGAGCAGGCCGACGATGCGCCCGGCGGGCCACAGGCCGCCGCAGCGGGCCACCTTCATCGCGATGCCGTCCATCATCCCGAGCGCGATGAACTCCGCGGTCTCGACCGGCGACACGATCCCCTCGTCCATGAGGATCGGCAGCGCGCCCTGGCGCCGCAGCCGCTGGTAGTCGCGGATGCGGTTCGGCGGCAGCGGCGACTCGAGCGCCCGGAAGCCGGCGTCCGCCAGCACCGGCGCCAGCGCGAGCGCGGTGTCCAGGTCGTAGCTCGTGTTCGCGTCGGCCCAGTGGAACCCGTCCGGCGCGAGCTCGCGCACCCGGCGCACCAGCCGGGTATCGTACTCTGGCGTCTGCGGATGGCCGATCTTCACGTTGAAGCTCGTGTACCCGAGCGCGCGGCCCTGCTCGACCAGCGCCTCCGCGCCGGGGAGCGTCGGGGACTGCACCGTCCAGCTGAGCTGCACCTCGGGCGCGCGCACGCCGCCGAGCAGCTCGGCGACGCTCTTGCCGGCGCGCCGGCCCCACAGGTCGTGGCAGGCGAGGTCGATCGCGGCCTTCGCGAGCGGCTGCCCGACCGAGAAGGAGGGGCGGATCGCGCGCTCCATCCGGCGGTGGACCTCCGCGAGATCGGCCGGGTCGGCGCCGAGCACCGCGGGCGCGAGGTAGCGCGCGAGCGTCGTCTCGACCGACTCGACGGTCTCGTAGGTCCAGGTCTCGACCGGGACCGACTGGCCCCAGCCCGCGCGGCCCTCGTCGTCGACGAGCCGCACGATCACCGACGGCCGCGCGCCGCCGGCGAAGAACTTGAACTCGCCCACGAGCGCGTAGTCGAGCCGCCCGAGCTCTACTCTGACGATCTTGCTCATGCGGTGCAGCGGGGCGGTGCGCGCGGGGGAGTTAACTATCCGGTTAACGAGCCTATCGTTCCCGGCCGCGCGCTGTCAATCGCCGGTCGGGCGGCGCGGCGGGCTTGCCTCCCGCGCGCCGCCGGCCGACAATCGGGCGCCGTGAACATCACCGGAAAGGCGCGGCTGTACGCGATCGTCGGCGATCCGGTCGCGCACGTCCGGGTGCCCGCGGTGTTCAACGCCCGCTTCGCGGCGCACGGCACCGACGCGGCATGCGTGCCCCTGCACGTGGGCGCGGCGGGCCTCGCCGCGGCGGTCGGCGGCCTGCGCGCGCTCCTCAACCTCGACGGCTTCGTCGTGACCGCACCGCACAAGCACGCGATCGTGGCGCTGTGCGACGAGGTCGTCGGCGAGGGCCGGCTGGTGGGCGCGGTGAACGCGGTGCGGCGCGGCGCGGACGGCCGTCTCGTCGGCGACCTCTTCGACGGGCAGGGCTTCGTGGCAGGCCTGCGCGCGGCGGGCCACTCGCCGCAGGGCAAACGCGTGTTCCTCATGGGGGCCGGCGGCGCGGCGAGCGCGGTCGGCTTCGCGCTCGCGCGCGCGGGCGTCGCCGCGATCACGATCCACAATCGCACCGCGCCGCGCGCCGAGGCGCTCGCGCGCAAGCTGCAGGCGGCGTACCCGTCCTGCGACGTGCGCGCCGGGTCCGCGCACCCGGCCGGTCACGACCTGGCGGTGAACGCGACCTCGGTCGGCCTCGAGCCGGGCGATCCGCTCCCGTTCGACGTGAGCGCGCTGCCGCGCACGACGGTGGTGGCGGAGGTGCTGATGAAGCCGGAGAAGACCGCGCTGCTCGCCGCGGCCGAGCGCCGCGGCTGCCCGATCCACCTCGGCCGCCACATGCTGGACCGCCAGGTCGACCTCATGTTCGAGTTCTTCGCCGCGCGATGAGGGTCGTCGCCGCCGACGAGGCCGCCCGCTACGTGCGCAGCGGCGACACGCTGCTGATCGGCGGTTCGGGCGGCGGCCACGCCGTGCCCGAGGCGCTGATCGCCGCCATCGAGCGCCGCTTCCTCGCCGCGGGCGAGCCGCGCGCGCTCACCTCGCTCCACCCGGTCGGGCTCGGCGACCGCGGCGACCGCGGCGTGAGCCGCTTCGCGCACCCGGGGATGCTGAAGCGCATCGTGTGCGGCACGCTGGTCGATTCGCCGCGCATCGAGGAGCTCGCGCGCGCGGACCGGGTCGAGGCCTACACCCTGCCGCAGGGCGCGCTCTCGCAGCTCACGCGCGAGATGGCGGCCGGCCGCCCCGGGCTGCTCACGCGCACCGGCCTGCACACGTTCGTCGATCCGCGTCACGGCGGCGGCCGCCAGAGCGCCCGCGCGCGCGAGGACCTCGTCGAGCTGGTCGCGATCGACGGGCAGGAGTGGCTGCGCTACAAGCCCTTCCACGTCGACGTGGCGCTCCTGCGCGGCACCACCGCCGACGAGGACGGCAACGTGACCATGGAGCACGAGGCGATCTTCGGCGAGATGCTCTCCATGGCGCAGGCCGCGCGGCGCGCCGGGGCGCTCGTCATCGTGCAGGTCAAGCGCCTCGCCGTGCGCGGCGCGCTGCCGGCGAAGCAGGTGAAGATCCCCGGGATGCTGGTCGACCTCGTCGTCGTGGACCCCGACCAGACCCAGACGTACTACACCGCGCACAGCCCGGCCTACGCCGGCGAGCTGCGCGTGCCGCTCGCCGCGATCGAGCCGCTGCCGTTCGATGCGCGCAAGGTGATCGCGCGCCGCGCGGCGCTCGAGCTGTACCCGCGCGCGGTGTGCAACCTGGGCTCGGGCATCTCCACCGGGATCGCGCGCGTCGCCGCCGAGGAGGGCGTGCTCGAGCAGGTGGTGCTCACCAACGAGCAGGGCCTGATCGGCGGCGCGCCGGCGGGCGAGCGCGAGGCGGGCGCGAGCCGCAACTACTGGGCGATGATCGACCAGCCCTACCAGTTCGACTTCTACGACGGCGGCGGGCTCGATCTCGCGTTCCTCTCGTTCGCGCAGGTCGACCGGCACTGCAACGTCAACGTGAGCCGCTTCGGCGGGCGCATCGTCGGCCCGGGCGGCTTCATCAACATCAGCCAGAACGCGCGAACCGTGGTGTTCAGCGGCACCTTCACGGCGGGCGGCGTGCAGCTCGGCTTCGCGGACGCCCGCCTGCGCATCGAGCGCGAGGGCCGCGAGAGGAAGTTCGTGCCCGACGTCGAGCAGGTGACCTACAGCGGGCGCTACGCGATCGAGCGCGGCCAGCGCGTGCTCTACGTCACCGAGCGCGCGGTGTTCCGCGCCACCGCGGACGGGCTGGAGCTCGTGGAGATCGCGCCGGGCATCGACCTCGAGCGCGACGTGATCGGGCAGATGGGCTTCCGCCCGCGCGTGGCGCAGGACGCGCGGACCATGGACGCGCGGCTGTTCGACCCCGCCCCCATGGGTCTCGAGCGGGACGTGCGCGCGCGCGCGCCGGTCGAGCGTGCGCGGCGGCTGGCAACGGAGCAACCAGCGTGAGGAGCGTGCAGTGAAGTTCGGCGATTACGTGAAGGTGAAGTCGCTGCAGTCGGTCGCGAACTTCGCGGCGCACCTGCGGGCCTCCGGGCTGGACCTGCCGGTGGACGAGGTGGTCGCCGCCGACGGGCCGCTCGCGGCGCCGTTCCGTCGCGGCGGGATCGAGATCGGCAACCGCTTCGCGGTCCAGCCGATGGAGGGCTGGGACGGCGCGCCCGACGGCAGCCCGACCGAGCACACGCGGCGGCGCTGGCAGCACTTCGGCGCGAGCGGCGCGAAGCTCGTGTGGGGCGGCGAGGCGGTGGCGGTGCGCCACGACGGCCGCGCCAACCCGAACCAGCTCACGCTGACCGCGGCCACGCAGGGCGCGATCGCGGGGCTGCGCACGACGCTGGTCGCCGCCCACCGCGCGGCGATGGGCGACGAGCGCGGGCTCTACGTCGGGCTCCAGCTCACGCACTCCGGCCGCTTCGCGCGCCCCAACGGCCGGCAGCTCGAGCCGCGCGTGCTCTACGCCCACCCGCTGCTCGACCGCAAGTTCGGCACCGACGCGCGCGCCGCGCTGCTGTCCGACGGCGAGATCCGCGCGCTCATCGACGACTACGTGGTCGCGGCGCGCCGGGCCGCCGACTGCGGCTTCGACTTCGTCGACCTGAAGCACTGCCACGGCTACCTCGGGCACGAGTTCCTGAGCGCGAAGACGCGTCCGGGCGAGTTCGGGGGCACGCTCGAGAACCGCACGCGCTTCCTGCGCGAGCTGGTCGCGGGCATCCGCGCGGCGGCGCCGCGGCTCGGGATCGCGCTGCGCATCTCCGCGTACGACTTCGTGCCCTTCCGCCCCGATCCCGCGCTGTCGCGACCGGGCGCGCTCGGCCCCGGCGTGCCGGACGACTACCGCGGGTGCCTGCCCTACCGCTACGGCTTCGGGCTGGACGAGAACGATCCGCTGCGCATCGACCTCGCCGAGACCAAGGCGGTGCTCGCGTTCGCGCGCGACCTCGGCATCCAGCTCGTGAACGTCACCGCCGGCAGCCCCTACTACACCCCGCACCTCACCCGGCCGGCGCTCTATCCGCCCTCCGACGGCTACCATCCGCCCGAGGATCCGCTCGTCGGCGTGCTGCGCAACCTGGCCGCGGCGCGCGAGCTGAAGGCGGCGTTCCCCGAGCTCGGGATCATGGGCAGCGGCTTCACCTACCTGCAGGAGTTCCTCCCCAACGTCGCGCAGGCCGTGGTGCGCGCGGGCTGGGTGGACTTCGTCGGCCTCGGCCGCATGGTGCTCGCCTACCCCGAGCTGCCCGCCGACGTGCTCGCCGGGCGGCCGCTGCAGCGCAAGCGCCTGTGCCGCACCTTCAGCGACTGCACCACTGCGCCGCGCAACGGACTGATCTCCGGCTGCTACCCGCTCGACGCCCACTACAAGAACGCGCCGGAGAACGCCGAGCTCGCCGCGGTCAAGAAGGCCGCCAACCTCGCATGAGCGGCGCGCCCGAGGCGGGACGGATCACGCTGCAGGTCGCGGACGCGGTCGCGCGCATCGTCATCGACCGGCCGGCGAAGCACAACGCGATCACGCCGCAGATGGCGGAGTCGCTCGCGGCGGTCTGCGCGGAGGCGGACCGGCGCGAGGACGTGCGCGCGGTCACGATCGCGGGCGCGGGCGAGCGCGCCTTCTCCGCGGGCAGCGACCTGAACGCGCTCGCCGGGGACCGCGGCGTGTGGGCCTTCCGCAATCGCGTGGAGTACGCGACCGTGGTGCGCGACATCCGCAAGCCGGTCATCGCGTGCCTGCGCGGCTGGGTGCTCGGCGGCGGGCTCGAGATCGCGCTCGCCGCGGACATCCGCATCGCCGGCCGCGGCGCGCGGCTCGGCGCGCCCGAGGTGAAGCGCGGGTGGCTCGGCGGCGGCGGCGCCTCGCAGCTCTTGCCGCGCCTCGTGGGCATCGGTCAGGCGAGCCTGCTGCTCCTCGCGGGCGAGCCGGTCGACGCGGAGCGCGCGCTCGCCATCGGGCTCGTCGAGGAGGTCGTCGACGACGCCGCGGTCGCGGCCCGCGCCGAGGCCCTCGCGCGCGCGATCGCCGCGCACAGCCCGATCGCGACCCAGGCGGTGAAGGCGGCGCTGCGCGCCGCGCTCTCCACCCCGCTCGAGGCGGGGCTGCGCTACGAGAACGAGCTGCACGTGCTGTGCATGCAGTCCGAGGACCGCCGCGAGGGCATCGCGGCGTTCCGCGAGAAGCGCGACGGGTCGTTCGCGGGACGCTAGTTCCCGGCGCGCGCCGGCTGCGCCCGGTTCGTCAGGAAGCCGAGCACCATCGCGCGCATGTGCTCGATGCGCGCGGCGCGCGCCGCCGGCGTGCGCAGGGCGCGGTCGAACACCTGCGCCAGGGTGTGGTTGTTCGACAGGAAGAAGTACGCCAGGCCGGCGATCGAGATGTAGAGCTGCAGGGCGTCGACGCCCGGCCGGAAGGTGCCCTCCGCCTCCCCGCGCCGCAGGATGCCGGCGAGCGTCTCGATCAGCGGGAAGTTGGTGTGCCGGATGTCGTGCGAGCGCTTCAGGTGGCGCGCGCGGTGCAGGTTCTCGCTGTTGAGCAGGGTCAGGAACTCCGGGTGGTCGAGGTAGTAGTCCCAGGTGAACTCCACCAGGCGCCGCACGCCCTCCACCGGCGGCAGGTCGAGCAGGTTCAGCCTCTGCTCGGCCGCGCGGATGTCGGCGTACGCCTGCTCGAGCACCGCGCGGAAGAGGTCGTCCTTGTCGCCGAAGTAGTAGTAGAGCATGCGCTTGTTGGCGCGGGCCGCGGACGCGATCCGGTC
>JAGVSZ010000034.1 GCA_019137045.1 Betaproteobacteria bacterium | reverse complement strand
CGGCGGCTGGGTCGTGACGAACGCGGTGTACGACGTTTGAGCGTACGTGCCCAGCGGATCGGCGGGTTGACCGCCTGGTCATCCGCCCGGCCGGTGATTCGGGAACCGGCCCTTCAGAGCGGTTTGCGCCAACGTGGAGAAATCGTGGGTGTGTCGGCGGGTTTCAGCGTGTTTTGGCGGGCGAGGGCGGGCCGAATATCAAGTCGTTGCGTTAGTCGATCCAGCCCATGATCCCGTGGTCGATGGTTCGAATCCCGGCGGGCTCACTTTAGGAATCAATCGCTTGCGCGTTGTTCGCCGCAATTCAACGCTCCCAGATCCTTCAATTCGTCGCCGTTCGTTCCCGACTGCCGCTGCCACGAGGCCAACCGCGTCGCGCCGAGCCGCTATCGACGTATCAGCGGACATCGACGCAGTCGACATGTCCGCGCGACATGTCGAAAAGACCGAGAAAAATCGACACGTCACTTCCTGTCCATGGAAGAGAGCTGTCCACCCGGGATGGACACCAGGAGATGGTGGACATAGATGACATACTCAACTCGTCGTCGCACTGGCGGGCAGCAAGATGAGCGCGGACGCCCTGCGGCGCATTCGAGCCGGACGATCACCCGCGCGCGCCGTCCTGCTTCCGCGGAACCGCGCGGCGCCGCCGCGGAATCACGTCTTCGGCGTGAAGGCCGTGCACCAGCCGTCCACGTGGACCGCCTTGCCGGGAAAGATCAGGCACGGCCCCCATTGCGCGCCCGCGACGCCCTTGTAGAGGTTGCACTTCCCGCATTCCTGGCCCGGGCGATGCTGCGGGTACTTGTCGGCCGGGACCTTGCGGTTGTCCAGGTGGTAGCCGAGCGCCTTGGCGGCGGAATCGGTTTCCTCGAGATGCGGCAGGTCGGCGGCCCGCGCAACAGTTGCGAGGAGTCCCGGCGCCACGGCCGCGCCGGCGGCGAGCGCGAGAAAGCGCCGGCGAGCGGAATGGTCTGCGTCGCGAATCGTCATGTGATGGCTCCCGGTGATGGCTCGGCGACCGAGGGGGTGCCCGGCCGCGGCCGCGCGGATGCGCGACCTCGAGTCGGCAGTAGCAGCGTTCGTGCCGCACCGCCTATCTCCCTGAATCCCCGCGCATGGGGCGATCCGGACACCGCGGCGCGCGGTCGAATGCAGCCGCGGGCGGCCGGGCCAGGGTTCAAATCCGCCACAGGTCCGCGGCGGACGCATTGAGCAGCGCGTCGCTTCAAGGCGTTGTGGCGCTGGCGCGCGCGTTGCTGACGGTTGGAGCAGGCCATGCGAACGACGCATGTCGCTCGTCGCCGTCACGTGCCGCTTTCCCGGTACGGCCCGCGCCCGGCCCGCGGTTCTCTCCCCTCTCTTCCGCGGACGGGGGCCGCCCCGAGCGGTGGCACGAGGCGGCGGCGACGGTATCCGCGCGATGCGGCCGGCCCGAACCACGAGGAGCGCCCCATGACCCTGCGCCTGTTCGATTCCGCCTGGACTTCCTGCAGGACTCGACCATCGGGCCGCTCCGGTTTCACGAGTGGCTCGGCGCGAGCTGGGGCGTGCTGTGCTCCCACCCGAGACGGGGGCGCGGGCGGCGGGTGAACGCGCGCCAGAAGCCGCCGACTTCGCGCGTCATCGTTCACGCCGCGGGCGCCGGCCGCGCGTGCGCCGTGCCGCGCCGCACGCGCTCCAGCGCGAGGAAGACGACCGGCGTGATGTACAGCGTGAGGAGTTGCGAGACGACCAGGCCGCCCACCACCGCCAGGCCGAGCGGCCGGCGCGCGTCGGCCCCGGCGCCGAGCCCGAGCGCGATCGGCAGGCTCCCCACCAGCGCGGCCATGGTGGTCATCATGATCGGGCGGAAGCGCACCAGGCACGCCTGGCGGATCGCCGCGCGCGGCGCCAGTCCCTCGCGCCGCTCGGCGCCGAGCGCGAAGTCGATCATCATGATCGCGTTCTTCTTCACGATGCCGACCAGCATGATGATGCCCACGAACCCGTACAGGTCGAGCTGGGCGTGCGCCAGCGCGAGCGTCGCGAGGGCGCCGAGACCGGCGGCCGGGAGCCCCGACAGGACGGTGAGCGGGTGGAGGAAGCTCTCGTACAGCATCCCGAGCACGAGATAGATCACGACGATCGCGAGCAGGAGCAGCACGCCCATCCCGGCGAGGGACGACTGGAACACCTGCGCCGCGCCCTGGAAGCCGGCCACGAGGGTGGGCGGCGGGTCGAGGCGGCGCATGGCGCCCTCGATCGCCGCGACCGCGTCGCCGAGCGCGTATCCCGGCGCGAGGTTGAACGACAGGGTGACCGCGGGCAGCTGCCCGAGGTGATTCACCGTCAGCGGCGCGACGCCTGCCTCGAGCCGCGCCACGGCGGCGAGGGGCACCAGCGCGCCGGTCGACGAGCGCACGTAGAGCAGCCCGAGCGCCGCCGGGTCGCGCTGGTAGCGCGGCTCGACCTCCAGGATCACCTGGTACTGGTTGGTGGGGGTGTAGATGGTCGAGACCTGGCGCGCGCCGTACGCGTCGTAGAGCGTGTGCTCGATCTCGTCGGGCGTGACGCCGAGCGCCGCGGCCCGGTCCCGGTCGATCGCGACCGTCACCTGGGGACTGCGGATCTCGAGGTCGGTGGTCACGTCGCGCAGCTCGGGCAGCGCGCGCAGGGCCGCCTCCACGCGCGGCGCCCAGCGGTAGAGCTCGGCCTGATCGGTGTCCTGGAGCGCGTACTGGTACTGGCTCTTGGTGAGGAGGCCGCCGACCTGGATCGTCTGCAGGTTCTGCAGGAAGACCCGCAGGCCCGGGATGCCGTCGAGCTGCGCGCGCAGCCGCGCGATCACCGCGCTCGCGCCCGGCCGCTCGTCGCGCGGCGCGAGCCGGATGAACACCCGCCCGGTGTTGGTGGAGAGCCCCAGGCCGCCCGCGCCGACGAACGACATCGACGCCGCCACGGCGGGGTCGCGGTTGATGATCGCGGCGGCGGCGCGCTGGTGCCGCACCATGCCGTCGAACGAGATGTCGGGCGCCGCCTCGGTGAAGCCGAACACCTGGCCGGTGTCCTCGTCGGGCAGCAGGCCCTTCGGGATCGCCCAGTAGACCGCGGCCGTGCCCGCGAGCGTCGCGCAGAAGACCGCCAGCGTCGCGCCGCGGCGGGCGAGGGCGAGGTCCAGCGTGCGCTCGTAGCCGCGCCGCATGCCCTCGAAGAACCGCTCCAGCGCGACCTGCGCGCGGCTCTGCCGCGCCGCGCCCGGGGCGCGCAGGAAGCGGCTGCACAGCATCGGCGTGAGCGTGAGCGACACGAATCCGGACACGAGCACCGCCGCGACGATGGTCACCGCGAACTCGTGCAGCAGCCGGCCCACGACCCCGCCCATGAACAGCACCGGAATGAACACCGCGGCGAGCGACAGGGTCATCGACACGATCGTGAACGCGATCTCGCGCGACCCGTCGAGCGCCGCGGCGAGCGCGCTCTTGCCGAGCTCGCGGTGGCGGGCGATGTTCTCGAGCATGACGATCGCGTCGTCGACCACGAACCCGACCGAGAGCGTGAGCGCCAGCAGCGACAGGTTGTCCAGGCTGTAGCCGGCGAGCGCCATGACCGCGAACGTGCCGACCAGTGCGAGCGGCAGCGCCAGGCTCGGGATGGCGGTCGCCGAGAGCGTGCGCAGGAAGAGGAAAATCACCAGGACCACCAGCACCAGCGCCACGACCAGCGTCGCCTCCACGTCGTGCACCGAGGCGCGGATCGACTCCGACCGGTCGTAGAGCACGTGCAGCTCGGCGCCGGCCGGCAGGACGCCGCGGATCTGGGGCAGGAGCGCGCGAATCGCATCGGCCACCGCCACCGTGTTGGTCCCCGGCTGGCGCTGCACCGCGAGCACGATGCCGCGTGCGTCGTTGTACCAGGCGGCGACCTTGTCGTTCTCCACCCCGTCGAGCACGCGGCCGAGCGCGTCGAGGCGGACCGGCGCGCCGTTGCGGTAGGCGACGACCAGCGGCCGGTACGCCGCGGCATCCGCGAGCTGCCCGGTCGCCTGCACCGTGAACGCCCGGTGCTCGCCCCACAGGTTTCCGGTCGGGACGTTCACGTTGTGGCGCGCGATCGCGCTCTCGACGTCGGTGAGCGCGATGCCTTTCGCCGCGAGCGCGCTCGGGTCGAGCCGGACGCGCACCGCGTACTTCTGCGCGCCGTACACGAGCACCTGCGCGACCCCGCTCACCATCGACAGCCGCTGCGCGAGCAGGGTCTCGGCGTACTCGTCCACCCTCGAGAGCGGCAGCGTCGGCGAGGTCATCGCGAGGTAGAAGATCGCCGCCTCGGCCGGGTTCACCTTGCGGTACACCGGCGGCGCGGGCAGCGTCGGCGGCAGCTGGCGCGCGGCCTGCGCGATCGCCGCCTGCACATCCTGCGCCGCCCCGTCGATCGAGCGGTCGAGCGCGAACTGGAGCGTGATCCGGGTGAGCCCCTGTCCGCTCGAGGAGCTCATCGAGTCGAGCCCCGCGATGGTCGAGAACTGCTTCTCGAGCGGGGTCGCCACCGTGGCGGCCATGGTCTCGGGGCTCGCCCCCGGCAGGCTCGTCGTGACCAGGATGGTGGGGAAATCGACGTTCGGCAGCGCGCTCACCGGCAGCGCCCGGAAGCCGAGCGCCCCGAACACGAGGATCCCGATCATCGCGAGCGTGGTCGCGACCGGGCGCTCGATGAACGGCGCGGAAACGTTCATCGCGCCGCCGCGGCCGCGGCAGCGGCTTCAGCCACGCGGGTGCCCGGCAGGAGCCGGCTCTGGCCGTCGACCACCACCTGCTCGCCCGGCGCCACGCCGCGGGCGAGCACCGTCTCGGCGCCCACGGTCCGGTCGACCGCGACCGGGCGCTGCGCCACGGTGTGGTCGGGCTTCACCACGAACACGTAAGCGCCGTCCGGGCCGGCCTCGACCGCCTGCGCCGGCACGACGAGCGCGTCGCGCTGCTCGTCGAGCGTCAGCGTCACGCGCACGAACTCGCCCGGCCACAGGGCCCGGTCCGCGTTCGCGAAGGTCGCGCGCAGCTGGATCGTGCCGGTGGCGGGATCGACCGTGTTGTCGACGAAGTCGAGGGTGCCGGCGGCGGCACGCGCGCCCGCGCCCTGCGCCGCCGCGCTCACCGGCAGCGTCGCGCGCGCCATCCGGCTGCGGATCGCGGCGAGCGCGCCTTCCGGCACCGCGAACGCGACGTACACCGGGCGCACGCGGTTGAGCACGACGAGCGGGCTCGCGTCGTTCGCCTTCACCAGGTTGCCGCGCTGGACGAGGAGCCGCCCGGCGACGCCGTCGATCGGCGCGGCAATCCGGCTGTAGCCGAGCTGCAGGCGGGCGGTCTCCACCGCGGCGGCGTCGGCGCGCACGATCGCCTCCGCCGCGACCTCGTTCGTCCGGTACTGGGCGTAGCCGTCGGCGGAGACGAAGCCGCGGTCGCGGAGCTCCGCATAGCGCCGGTCCTGGCGCGCGGCGCGCTGCTCGAGCGCCTGGTCGCGCGCGAGGTTCGCTTGCGCCTGCGCGAGCGCCGCGCGCATCGGCCGCGGATCGATCTCCAGGAGCGGAGCGCCCTGCCGCACGAAGTCGCCCTCCTTGAAGAACACGCCGGTGAGCTCGCCGTCGACGCGCGCCTTCACCGCGACGGTCGCGGATGGCGCGACGGTGCCGATCGCGCGCACGGTCCGGGGCATCGTCTTGCGCACGGCAGGCACGGTGACGACCGGCACGGGGGCGGGCGCCGCGCTCGTCGGCGCCGCGCCGCCGCGGGAACAGCCCGTCAGCGCCGCGGACGCGAGCAGCACCGGGCACACCACCCGGCGCGCGAGCGCGCGCGTGTCGATTCGCATGGGCATTGCATCCGCGGCCGCCAGGCCCCGGCGTTCGTTCTCCGTCCACGGCGTCGCAGCTGCCCCCGCAATGCCTGTGCCATCGCGCGAAGGCGCTGAACCGGAAGCGAAATGCGCGCGCGGCCGACAGGCGCGCGGCCCTCCTACGCCACGCGATTCGCAGCCGATCGGCTGAAATGCGCCACGCGAACGTGCTGCCGCCGGATTCACCGATCCGCCCTGTCGTTGCTCGGCGTCGGACCACCGGTCGTACTTCCGCGCGCGCTCTGACCCGGACGTGGCCGAATTGAGCCGCGACCGCAAGACGCCTGGCTCAGTTGCGCCACGCGCACCGGACCCGGCCGCGCCCGCACGCGACGGCGAATCAACGAGATCCGCGCGTGGCACGCGTGTTGCTGGTGAACACCTCGCCGGCTGGCGGCTGCCACCGCGCGCGCCGGCCGCCAATCGAGACATGTCCGCATCGGCAGGCCCGACACGACTCAATGAGCGCGCAGCGGTCGCCCGCTCCGGGATGCACCCGCAGGACGCCCGCGCGTACGACAGGCGGTGGCGTGCCCGGCCACGCGCTCGTGTCGCAGCGTCGAGCGACGAGTCTGGGCAAGCCGCTGCGGCCTCGGAGCCGGCCGTGAGCGAGTCGGTGCTGTCATTCGGTCCCTTTCAGCTCGATCCGCACGCGCGCGAGCTCCGGGTCGGCGGGGTTCCGCTGCATCTGGGCAGCCGCGCGTTCGATCTGCTGCTCGTCCTCGTCCGCGCGCGCGGCGAGCTGGTCACCAAAGACGAGGTCCTGAGACGCGTCTGGGCGGGCCTTGTGGTCGAGGAGAACAACCTTCAGGTTCAGGTGTCGGCGCTGCGCAAGGCGCTCGGCGCCGACCGCGATCTCATCCGGACGGTGGCCGGGCGCGGCTATCGCTTCACGGGCGAGATCCGCACGCCTGCCGCATTCGTCGACGCGCGCAGTGGCCCCGGTGTCGTGCCGACCGAGCCGCCCGCGCGCCCGCCGACCAATCTGTCCGCGCCGGTGTCCGAGCTGATCGGCCGGGACATCGATCTCGAGCAGGCCGCCGGCCTCCTGGCCGCCAACAGGCTGGTCACGCTGATCGGCGCAGGAGGAATCGGCAAGACGCGGCTCGGTCGCGAGATCGCGCGGCACCGGCTGCCCGCCTTCGACGGCGGCGTCTGGCTGGCCGAGCTCGCCCCGCTGAGCGATCCCGGGCTGGTTCCCGCCACCGTTGCCGCCGCGCTCGGGCTCGAGGTCGCCGCGCCCTCGGTCGCGGCGGTCGCGGCGGCGCTCGATGCGCAGCCCCGCCTCGTCGTGCTCGACAACTGCGAACACGTGATCGC
>JAGVSZ010000195.1 GCA_019137045.1 Betaproteobacteria bacterium | reverse complement strand
CGGCACCGGTCGTCGCCGCGGCGCCGCCGGTCGTGGAAGCGCCCCCCCCGCCGCCCGCGCCGCCCGCGACGACGACCGCGAAGAAGACGCCGACGCCGCACCCGGAGCCGCCACGGCGCGCGGCGAAAAAGCCGCCACCGCCGCCGGCCCCGGTCGTCGAGCCGCTGCCCACGCCCCTTCCGGTGGTCGAGGTCGCCCCGCTGCCCAAGCCGGCCCCGCCGCCGCCGCCCACCGGCCGGCTCGTCCTCGCGGTCTCGCCCTGGGGGGAGGTCTACGTCGACGGCAAGCTGCAGGGCACCACGCCGCCGCTCGCGGAAGTGGAGCTCCCGCCGGGCCGGCACCGCGTCGAGATCCGCAACTCGGCGCAGCTCCCCTATCACACGTTCGTCGAGCTGCGCGCGGGCGAGACCCAGCCGATCCGGCACGCCTTCGCGAACTAGCGCGCCGGCCCGCGCGGCCGCGCGCCGCGCGCGATCACGCGCCGGCCACCGCGCGCAGAAAGCCGAAATCGCACCCGTGCTCGGCCTGGAGCACGTTCTCGGCGTAGAGCCGCGCATAGCCGCGCGCGGGCTTGACCGGCGCGCACCAGGCGGCGCGGCGGCGCGCCAGCGCCTCGTCGCTCACCAGGAGGTCGATGCGCTTGCGCGCCACCGAGAGCCGGATGCGGTCGCCACTGCGCACGAGCGCGAGCGGCCCGCCGAGCGCGGCCTCGGGCGAGACGTGCAGCACGACCGTCCCGTACGCCGTGCCGCTCATGCGCGCATCCGAGACCCGCACCATGTCCTTCACCCCGCGCCGGGCGAGCCGGCCCGGGATGGGCAGATAGCCCGCCTCGGGCATCCCGGCGCCGAGCGGGCCGGCGTTCTGCAGCACGAGCACGTCGTCGGGCTCGACGTCGAGCGCCGGATCGTCGATGCGGCGCGCGAGGTCGTCGAGACCGGAAAAGACCACCGCGCGCCCCTCGTGCTCGAACAGCTTCGGGTCGGCGGCCGCCTGCTTGAGGATCGCGCCGTTCGGAGCGAGGCTGCCGAAGAGCGCCACCAGCCCGCCCTGCGGCGCGCACGGCTCGGCGCGGCTGCGCACGACCGTCCGGTCGACCCACGGGTCGTGCGCAGCCAGCCGCTCGGCGAGCGTCTCGCCGGCGACCGTCCGGCAGTCGAGGTGCAGGAGGTCCCTGATCTCGCGCAGCACGGCGCCGACGCCGCCGGCCGCGGCGAGGTCCTCCATGTAGCCCTGCCCGACCGGCTTGAGGTCGACGAGCGTCGGGGTCGTCTGCGCCAGGGCGTTGAGCCGCGCGAGGTCCACGGCCACGCCGGCGCGCCCGGCGATCGCGGTGAGGTGGATGACCGCGTTGGTGGATCCGCCGATCGCCATCAGCACGCGCAGCGCGTTCTCCACCGACTGCGCGGTGACGAGGTCCGCCGGCCGCAGCTGCTCGCGCGCGAGCGCGACCGCCCGCGTCCCGCTCGCCTCGGCCATGCGCAGGCGGTCGGCGTGGACCGCGGGGATGGCCGCGCAGCCCGGCAGGCTGAGGCCGAGCGCCTCGGTGAGGCTCGCCATCGTGCTCGCGGTGCCCATCACCGCGCACGTCCCCGCGGTGGTCGCGAGATTGCCCTCGATCGCGCCGATCGCCCGCGCGTCGATCTCGCCGCGGCGGTACGCGCCCCAGAAGCGCCGGCAGTCGGTGCACGCGCCGAGGCGCTCGCCGTGGTAGCGGCCGGTCATCATCGGGCCGATGGTGAGGTAGATCGCGGGCACGTTCGCGCTCAGCGCGCCCATGAGCTGCGCCGGGGTGGTCTTGTCGCAGCCGCCGATCAGGACCACCGCGTCCATCGGCTGGGCGCGGATCATTTCCTCCACGTCCATCGACATCAGGTTGCGGAAGACGAGGCTGGTCGGGCTGAGGAACACCTCGCCGAGCGAGATGGTGGGGAATTCGAGCGGCAGGCCGCCGGCGGCGATCACGCCGCGCTTCACCGCCGCCACCAGCTCGGGCGTGGTGCGGTGGCAGTTGTTGAAGTCGCTCGGCGCGGTCGCGATGCCGACGACCGGCCGCTCGAGCATGGTGCCGGAGTACCCCATCGAGCGCGCGAACGAGCGGCGCAGGTAGCGCGCGAAGTCGCGGTCGCCGTAGTCGGTGAGGTTGCGGTCGAGGCCGACGGGCTCGGACATGGACGCGGTTCCGGGGTGCGCGGACGCCCGATCATACCGTCCGGCCCGCGCCGCCATGCGACATCGGGGATAATCCCCGCCGCCGCCGCGTGCACCGTGCCTGCGACCGTGTTCGAGCTCTATTTCGAGGACTTCCACCCGGGCTGGACGTTCGAGCAGGGCGCTCGCACGCTCTCCGCCGCGGACATCAAGGCGTTCGCGCGCGAATGGGATCCCCAGCGCTACCACACCGACGAGGAGCAGGCGCGCGCCTCGCCCTACGGCGGCCTGATCGCGAGCGGCTGGCAGACCGCCTGCGTGGGCATGCGCCTGATGTGCGACGGCTATCTCAACCGCAGCGCCTGCGTCGGCTCGCCCGGCATCGAGGAGATCAGGTTTCTCGCGCCGGTGCGGCCGGGCGACACGCTGCGCTTCCGCTCGACCGCCACCGAGGTGCGGCCGTCGAAGACCAAGCCGCACCGCGGCACGGTGACGTTCACCTGGGAAGTGCTCAACCAGGCCGGCGAGGTGGTGCTGTCGATGGTCGGAACGCAGCTCTTCCTGCGCCGCCCTGCGGCGGCCGACCGCGGCGCGTGACGAAGCAGTACTACTTCGAGGACTTCGCGCCCGGCCGCACCTGGGAGATCGAGGGCCCGGTCGTCGGCCGCGACGAGATCGTCGAGTTCGCGCGCCGCTTCGACCCGCAGCCCTTCCACGTGGACGAGCGCGCCGCGATGGGCTCGCCCTTCGGCGGGCTGATCGCGAGCGGCTGGCACACCGCGTGCATCTGCATGCGGCTCATCTGGGACGCGTACCTCGCCGACGCGGCGAGCCTCGGCTCGCCCGGGGTGAAGGAGCTGCGCTGGACCCGGCCGGTGCGGCCGGGCGACCGCCTGCGCCTGAAGATGACCGTGCTCGAGGCGAAGCGCTCGCGCACCAAGCCCGACCGCGGCACCGTGCTGCACCGCTGCGAGGTGTACAACCAGCGCGGCGAAGTGGTGATGGACATGGATGGCTACGGCATGTTCGAGCGGCGCCCGCGGTGATGGCGGCGGCGGTCCCGCTCCCGCACCGGGTGCACGTCCTCGGCCGCAAGGAGGACCTCGACACCGTGCGCCTGCGCGGCAAGGTCGCGCTCGTGCTCGACGTGCTGTTCGCGACCTCCACGATCGTCGCCGCGGTGGCGCACGGTGCCATCGCGGTGATTCCCGCGCCCGACGAGGCCGCCGCGCGCGCCGAGGGCGCGCGCCACGCGCCCGGTTCGTTCGTGCTCGCCGGCGAGCTCTACGCGGAGACCTTGCCGGGGTTCGCCCCGCCGACGCCGCTCGCGCTCCTCGAGCACGGCGTGGCCGCCAGGACCGTCATCTACTCCACCACGAACGGGACGATCGCGCTCAACGGGGCGGCGGGCGCCGAGGACGTCTACGCGGCGGCGCTGCTCAACGGGCGCGCGGTCGTCGAGCACGTCCTCGCGACCCATCGCGACCGGACGATCCTCATCGTGTGCGCCGGGTCGATGGGGAACTTCAACCTCGAGGATTTCTACGGTGCCGGCTACCTCGTCGACCTGATCGCCGAGCGGCTCGGCGAGCGGACGGACTTCTCGGACGCGGCGCGCGCCGCGCGCGCGCTCTATCGCTCGGGCGAGCCGTTCGCGACGCTGCGGGACTGCCGCGTCGGGCGGATGATGGCCGCGCGCGGCCTCGAGCGCGAGATCGAGTACGCGGCGCAGCGCTCGACGCTCGCGGTGGTGCCGCGGCTCGATGGCGCGCGGCGGATCGTCGCGCTCTGACCCCGCACCGGCGCGGCGGCCGGCCGCCGCGGCGCGCCCCGCGTCCCCGGGTGCGCCCGGACCCGGCGTCCGCTCAAACGTCGCCGAACTGGCGCGAGGCGTAGCCGAACCAGCCCACCAGGAGCCGCACCACCCCGTACGCGATCCAGATGCGCACGCGCATCCGCAGCGGCTTGCGGCGCCACCGCGGCCGCGAGACCGGCACCGCCCCGGCCGCGATGCGCTCGACCAGGCGTTCGCGCAGCGTCTGCGCGAAGCGCCGGTCCTCGATCACGACGTTGGCCTCGCGCGAGAGGAACAGGCTGAGCGGGTCGATGTTGGAGGAGCCGACGGTGGCCCAGCTCCCGTCCACCACCGCCACCTTCGCGTGCAGGAAGCTCGTCTCGTACTCGTGCAGCTGCACGCCGCCGTCGAGGAGCTGGCCGTACAGCGCGCGCGAGGCGTAGTGGAGCAGGGCGTACTCGACGCGCTTCTGCAGCAGGATCACCACGCGCACGCCGCGGCGCGCCGCCGCGGTCAGCGCGCGCCGGAACGCCACGCCGGGAAAGAAGTACGCGCTCGCGATCACGATCTCCTCGTTGGCGTTCGCGATCGCGTCGAGGTAGGCGTCCTCGATGTCCGAGCGGTGGCGGAAGTTGTCGCGCACCAGGAACCCCGCGCGCTGGAAGCCGGCCGGCTGCGGCGCGACCGGCGGCGGCGGGGCGGCCCGCCACTGGCGGAAGTTGGAGAGCGCCACCAGCCGCCACAGCCGGTCGGCCTCCGCGCGGATGTCGGCGACGAGCGGCCCCTCGACGCGCACCGCGAAGTCGTAGCGCGGCGGCCGGTGGCCGGGGGTGTGCAGGTCGTCGATGACGTTGATGCCGCCCACGAACGCCACGCGGCCGTCGACCACCGCGAGCTTGCGGTGCAGCCGCCGCAGGCGCACGCGGCGCAGGTCGAAGGGCGAGATGTCGGGCCGGTAGATGCCGAGCGAGACGCCGGCGGCGAGGAGCCGCTCCAGGAGCGCGCCGCTGTAGCGCTTGACCGTCATCCCGTCCACCAGGACGTGCGCGCGCACGCCCTGCGCGGCGGCCTCCGCGAGCGCGCGCGCGATGCGCCGGCCGGCGGCGTCGTCGGCGAAGATGTAGGTCTCGAGGTAGACCTCGTGGCGCGCCCCGGCGATCGCCGCCTCCAGGGCGGGGAAGTACGCGGCGCCCGTCTCGAGCAGCGTCAGGCGGTTGCCTTCGCGGAGCAGCATCGCACCCCAGCGCGCGCCGGCGCGGTCAGTCGAGCGCGAGGCGCGCGGTCAGCATCGCATGGTCGGAGACGCGCGACCACGCGTGGCCGTGGTGGACCTGGGCGTGGTGGACCGAGAAGCCGCGCACGTAGATGCGATCGAGGCGGAACAGCGGCAGCCGGCTCGGGAAGCTGCGCGCCGGGCGGCCGCGGTGGTCGCGGAACACCTCCATCAGCCCGAGCTCGCCGGCGAGGCGGTGCCCGACGCGGTTGCGCCAGTCGTTGAAGTCGCCCGCGACGATCAGCGGCGCGTCGTCCGGCACCAGCTCGACCACGCGGTCGATCAGCGCCCTGATCTGCTGGCGCCGCCCGTGCTCCATCAGCGCGAAGTGCACGCACAGGCAGTGCAGGCTGACGCTGGAGTGCGGCACGCGCACCTCGCAGTGCAGGACGCCGCGGCTCTCGAACGGGTGCGAGGACACGTCCTGGTTCTCGGCCGAGACGATCGGAAACCGCGACAGGATCGCGTTGCCGTGGTGCCCGTGGTGGTACACCGCGTTGCGGCCGTACGCGAACTCGCGCCACACCGCGTCGGCGAGAAACTCGTACTGCGGCTCGTCCGGCCACTCGTGGAAGCGGTGCGCGTGGCGTTCGTGGTGACCGACCACCTCCTGCAGGAAGACGATGTCCGCGCCGAGCCCGCGCAGCCGATCGCGCATCTCGTGGATCACCATGCGGCGGTTGAAGACCGAGAACCCCTTGTGGATGTTGTAGGTGGCGACTTGAATGTCCATGTTGCGCTGGGCGGCTCCGGTCCGGATCGTCCTGTTCCCGCGGCCCGGCTCAGGGCGCGCGCGCGGCCTCCAGGCGCCCGGGGAGCGCCAGGATCGCAGCGCGGTTCGTCCAGGAGAAGCAGCGCTCGGCCGCCTCCCGCCACGGCAGCCACAGGTGCCGCGAATGCTCCGCGGGCGCGAGCCGCACCGGGAGCTGCGCCGGCACCGTGAGCCCGAACACGTGCTCGACGTTGTTCGTCACGCCGGGGGCGTAGCGCGCGCGCCACTGGGGATAGATCTCGTAGGTGTTCTCGATCCCCCAGTCCGCGAGCGCGTAGCGCGTCGCGTCGAGGCCGGTCTCCTCGGCCACCTCGCGCACCGCCGTGTCGCGCAGGCGCTCCTCGGCGCTCTCCACGCTGCCGGTGACCGACTGCCAGTAGCCCGGCCAGCGCGCGCGCTCGAGCAGGAGCACGGCCAGCTGCGGCGTGTGGATGACGACGAGGACGGAGCGCGGGATCTTGTAGCGCACGTCGGGCGGGCCGCGCCGGCCGGGCGCTAGTCGCTGTTCTCGCCGAGCACCGGCAGGTCGAACGCGGCCGGGTCGA
Organism: Betaproteobacteria bacterium; assembly: GCA_019137045.1. Lineage (GTDB taxonomy): Bacteria > Pseudomonadota > Gammaproteobacteria > Burkholderiales > SG8-39 > JAGVSZ01. The sequence continues at coordinate 704 of JAGVSZ010000195.1, read as the reverse complement.
TGCCGTCGACGAACACCCAGAACGGGATGTCCTCGTCGTAGCAGCCCTCGGCGACGCTGTCGAGCACCTCGAGCGCGGTCTCCAGGCTCTCGGGATCGGCCTGCGCGAGCTCGCCGCAGTGCGCGAGCGTCAGCACGACGCCGGCGGGCTGCTCCCACGCCATCTCGCCGAGCACGTCGTTCAGCGCGTCCCAGTTGCCGCCGAACCACTCCGGGAACTCGAGCCGGCGCGCGAGCGTGGCGAGCAGCTCGTCCTTGGACTTCACGCCGCTGAGGTCGACGGTCCAGCGCGTCAGCCCGGCGCGCTCCGCGGCCGCGTCGAGCGCGGCGCCGTCCGCCGGGCGCGCGAAGATGCCCGCCTCGCCCGGGTCGCTGAGCACCTGCTCGTAGTCCATCGCGAAGCTACTCCCGGATGCGGCGGAAAGTGCGGTAGTGATCGTCGGTGTAATAGTACTCGCCCGACGCGCGCGCGTCCTCGCCCGCCCCCGACACGATGCGACGCGCGCCGCGGTCGCGCGCGCCCGGCGTGGGCACCGTGTACTCGCGGTAGTAGCCGCGCGCTCGCGGCGGCAGGCGCCGCTCGAAGTTGCCGAACGTGGCGCCGTCCTTGCGGTACGGGAACGGGCCGCCGCGCTTGATGAGCGCGAGCGTGGCGCGCGCTTCCGCCGGCAGGTCGGCGAGCGCGACCTCGGGCACCGGCGGCGC
>JAGVSZ010000198.1 GCA_019137045.1 Betaproteobacteria bacterium | reverse complement strand
ATCGACGTGCACACGCACTTCTTCCCGCGCATCACGCGCGCGGAGGCGGCCGGGCTCGACCCCGACCGCGCGCCGTGGCTGCGGACGAACGCCGACGGCAGCGGCCACATCATGCAGGGCGACCGGCCGTTCCGGCCGGTGCACGCCGCGCTGTGGGACCCCGCGCGCCGCATCGAGGAGATGGACCGCGACGGCGTCGACGTGCAGCTCTTCTGCGCGACCCCGGTGATGTTCGGATACGGCTACCCGGCCGAGCGCGCCGCGGCCTGGGCGCAGCGCATGAACGACCGCGCGCTGGAGTTCGCCGCGCACGCGCCCGGGCGCCTCAAGGCCCTCGCCCAGGTGCCGCTCCAGGACCCCGCGGCCGCGTGCAGGGAGGCGAGCCGCGCGCAGGCCGCGGGCCACGTCGGCGTGCAGATCGGCAACCACGTGGGCGAGCGCAACCTGGACGACGCGGGCCTGGTCGAGTTCCTCGCGCACTGCGGCCGCGCGGGCATCCCGGTGCTCGTCCACCCGTGGGACATGCTGGGCACCGACCGGATGCGCCAGTGGATGCTGCCCTGGCTCGTGGCGATGCCGGCCGAGACCCAGCTCGGGATCCTCTCCCTCATCCTCTCCGGCGCGTTCGAACGCCTGCCGCGCGGCCTCAAGCTCTGCTTCGCGCACGGCGGGGGCAGCTTCGCGTTCCTGCTCGGCCGCGCCGAGAACGCGTGGCACCAGCGCGACATCGTGCGCCAGGACTGCCCGCGGCCGCCCTCGGCCTACGTCGAGCGCTTCGCGGTCGACAGCGCGGTGTTCGACGCGCGCGCGCTGCGCCTGCTGGTCGAGGTGATGGGCGAGGACCGCGTGCTGCTCGGCTCGGACTACCCCTTCCCCCTCGGGGAGGAGCGGGTCGGCGCCCTGGTGAACGGCGCCGCGGGCCTCGGGGAGGCCGCGCGGCGCAAGATCCGGGGCGGGAATGCGGCCGCGTTCTTCGGGCTCGCGTAGCGCCGCGCCGGCGCGGAGGTTTCCTGGACACCCGCGCGCGGGCCTTGGTAGACTGCGCGCCACAAATCGGCCGGCCGCGCCCGATGCAGGCGCGCCGGCGTCCCGTCGCTTTCGAGGAGGGTATCGTGCGTAGTGCAATCCGCGTGCTGTGCGCCGGCGCCGTCGCCGCCGGTCTCGTCTCCACCCCGGCGCTCGCCCAGCAGAAGCTGAAGATCGGCTTCATCACCACGCTGTCGGGCCCGCAGGGCGTGATCGGCGAGGACATGAAGAACTCGGTCGAGCTCGCGCTCGACGTCCTCAACCGCAAGGTCGGCGGCCTCGACACCGAGGTGATCTACGGCGACGACCAGGTGAAGCCCGACGTCGGCAAGCAGCTCGCCGACGAGATGCTGAAGAAGCACCAGGTCGACTTCGTCTCCGGCATCATCTGGTCGAACGTCATGCTCGCGGTCGCCCCGACGGTGACCGAGGCGGGCAAGCTGATGATCGGCACCAACGCCGGCCCGCACCAGCTCGCCGGCAAGGAGTGCAGCGAGCGCTTCTTCACCACCTCGTGGCAGAACGACCAGACGCCCGAGGCGATGGGCAAGTACATGAGCGACCAGGGCATCACCGACGTGTACGTCATGGCGCCCAACTACGCCGCCGGCAAGGACATGATCACCGGCTTCAAGCGCTACTTCAAGGGCAGGATCGTCGACGAGGTGTACACCAAGCTCGGGCAGGTCGACTACCAGGCCGAGATCAGCCAGCTGCGCGCGAAGAACCCGAAGGCGGTGTTCGTCTTCTTCCCCGGCGGCATGGGCATCCAGTTCATGCGCCAGTACGCGCAGGCCGGACTGCGGCAGACCACGCCGCTCTACTCCGTCTACACCGCCGACGAGCTGTCGCTGCCGGCGGTGAAGGACGCCGCGCTCGGCCAGTTCGAGACGCGCTTCTGGAGCCCGGACATCAAGGTGCCGGCGAGCGAGAAGTTCGTCGCCTACTACCGCAAGAAGTACGGCAAGACGCCCTCCTACTACGGCGCGCAGAGCTACGACGGCATCATGCTGATCGACTCCGCGGTGCGCGCGGTCAAGGGCAACCTGAAGGACCAGAAGGGCATGATCGCCGCGATGCGCAAGGCGAACTTCGACTCGGTGCGCGGCAAGTTCACCTACAACGTGAACCACTTCCCGATCGAGAACTTCTACCTGCTCAAGGTCGTGAAGGGGCCGGCCGACATCCCCGACATGGCGATCCAGAAGACGGTGTTCGAGAACCACAAGGACTCGTACTACAAGGAATGCAAGATGAAGTGGTGACGCTCCGCTCCGCGTGAGCGCGGCGAGGGGCGCGGCCGGGCCGCGCCCCTTTTTCGTTGTCCGATGAACCTCGTCCTCCTCCTCGAGCAGGCGCTGAACGGGCTGCAGCTCGGGGTGATGCTGTTCCTGATGGCCGCCGGGCTGACGCTCGTGTTCGGCATCATGAACCTCGTCAACCTCGCCCACGGGTCGCTGTACATGGTGGGCGCGTACCTGTCGGTGGCGCTGTTCGGCCTCACCGGCTCGTACCTGCTCGCGGTGCCGCTCGCGCTGCTCGGCACGCTGGCGGTCGGCATGATCGTGGAGCTCGTCGCGCTGCGCACGCTGTACGAGCGCGACCACCTCGACCAGGTGCTCGCCACCTTCGGCCTGATCCTGTTCTTCAACGAGCTGGTGGCGATCCTGTGGGGCCGCGCCGCGCTCTACACGACGCTGCCCGCCTGGCTCACCGGCCAGATCGAGATCGTGAGCGGGCTCAACTACCCCGCCTACCGCGCCGCGATCATCGCGGTCGGCCTGGCGGTCGCGCTCGGGCTCTGGTACCTCGTGGCCCGCACCCGCCTCGGCATGCTGATCCGCGCGGGGGCCTCCAACCGCACCATGGTCGCCGCGCTCGGGGTGAACATCCGCCTGCTCTACACCGTCGTGTTCGGCTTCGGCGCGGCGCTCGCCGGCCTCGCCGGCCTCATGGCGGGCCCGCTGTACACCGTCCAGCCGGGCATGGGCGAGGACATCCTGATCGAGGTGTTCGTCGTCATCGTGATCGGGGGCATCGGTTCGATCCGCGGCGCGCTCGCCGGGGCGCTCATCGTCGGCATGGTGGACACGCTCGGGCGCGCGTTCCTCAAGCCGATCCTCGGCACGGTGCTGTCGCCGACCGCGGCCGAGGCCGCCGGGCCCGCGCTCGCCTCGATGCTCATCTACCTGCTGATGGCCGCGGTGCTCGCGGTGCGCCCGGCGGGACTCTTCCCCGCGCGCGGATAGGCGCCGATGCCCCGCCGCGGCCGCACCCTCACGATCGTCGCGCTGCTCGCGCTGCTCGCCGCGGTGCCGCCGCTCGCGGCGCTCGCCGGACAGCCCTTCTACCTCGACCTCTTCCGCCGCGTCATGATCTTCGCGATCGCGGCGCTCAGCCTGAACTTCATCCTCGGCTACGGCGGCATGGTGTCGTTCGGCCACGCCGCCTACCTCGGCATCGGCGCGTACGCGGTCGGCATCCTCGCCTACCACGGCGTGCACGACGGGTTCGCGCAGTTCGCGCTCGCGATCGGCGCCTCCGCGCTGGTCGCGCTCGTCATCGGCGCGATCTCGATCCGCACCAGCGGCCTGTACTTCATCATGATCACGCTCGCGTTCACGCAGATGCTGTTCTATCTCGGCATCTCGCTCGAGGAGTACGGCGGCGACGACGGCATGCGGCTCGCCGGCCGCTCGGTGTTCGCGGGGCTCCTCGACCTGCGCGACCCGATGCCGTTCTACTACTTCGTGTTCGCGATCCTGGTCGCCTGCCTCTACCTCGTGCACCGGCTGGTCAACTCGCGCTTCGGCATGGTGCTGCGCGCGTCGAAGTCGAACGAAGGCCGCACGCGCTCGATCGGGTTCTCGCCCTACCCCTACCGGCTCGCCGCGTTCGTGATCGCCGGGGCGATGTGCGGGGTCGCGGGCGCGCTGTTCGTCAACCAGACCGCCTACCTCACGCCCGCGTTCATGAGCTGGACGCGCTCCGGCGAGATCATGTTCATGGTGATCCTGGGCGGCATGTCCACCCTGATCGGACCGGTGCTGGGCGCGGCCGGCCTGCTGCTGCTCGAGGACCTGCTGCAGGGCTGGACCGAGCACTGGCAGATCATCCTCGGGCCGATCCTGGTGCTGGTGGTGCTGTTCGCCAAGCGCGGCCTGGCGGGGCTGCTGCCCGGGGGCGGGCGCGATGAGTGAGACCCTGCTCGCGGTCGAGGACCTGTACAAGGCGTTCGGCGCGCTCAAGGCGACCGACCACGTCACGCTCGAGGTGCGCGCCGGCGAGACGCACGCGATCATCGGCCCGAACGGCGCCGGCAAGACCACCCTGATCAGCCAGCTCTCGGGCACGCTGCGGCCCGACTCCGGCCGCATCCGCTTCGGCGGCGAGGACATCACCCGCCTGTCGGCGCCCGCGCGCTCGCACAAGGGCCTCGCGCGCTCGTTCCAGATCACCAGCATCTACCGCGACTTCAGCGCGCTCGACAACGTGGCGCTCGCGGTGCAGGCGCACGCCGGCCACAGCTTCCGCTTCTGGCGCGACGCCCGCGGCGACGCCCGGCTGCGCGACCCGGCGCGCGCGATCCTCGACGAGGTCGGGCTCGGCGCGCGCGCGGGCGTGCTGGCGGCGAACCTCGCGCACGGCGAGCAGCGCCAGCTCGAGGTCGCGATGGTGCTCGCGACCCGGCCGCGCCTCATGCTGCTCGACGAGCCGGTGGCCGGCATGGGGGTGGAGGAGTCGCAGCGCATGGTGCAGTTCCTCGCGCGCTTCAAGGGCCGGCAGACGATCGTCCTGGTCGAGCACGACATGGACGCGGTGTTCTCGCTCGCCGACCGCATCTCGGTGCTCGTGTACGGCCGCGTCATCGCCACCGGCACGCCGGCCGAGATCCGCGCCAACCCCGAGGTGCGCAACGCCTACCTGGGCGAGGAGGCCTGATGCTCGCGGTCGAGGCGCTCGAGGCGGCCTACGGCGTGAGCCAGGTGCTGTTCGGCGTCACGCTGCGCGTGCACGCCGGCGAGGTGGTGACGCTGCTCGGGCGCAACGGCATGGGCAAGACCACCACCGTGCGCGCGATCATGGGCATCATGCGGCCGAAGGCCGGCACGGTCTCGTTCGCGGGCCGGGCGCTCGCCGGGCTGCCGTCCTACCGCGTCGCGCGCGCCGGCCTCGGGCTGGTGCCCGAGGGCCGCCAGGTGTTCCCCAACCTCTCGGTGCGCGAGAACCTGGTCGCGACCGCCGCGAACCGCCAGGCGCAGGCCGATCCGTGGACGCTCGAGCGGGTGTTCGCGCTCTTTCCGCGCCTCGAGGAGCGGCGCGACAACATGGGCAACCAGCTCTCCGGCGGCGAGCAGCAGATGCTCGCGATCGCGCGCGCGCTCATGACCAACCCGCGCCTCCTCATCCTCGACGAGGCGACCGAGGGGCTCGCGCCGCTGATCCGCGCGGACATCTACCGCTCGATCGCGCAGATGAAGGCGTCCGGCCTCTCGATCCTCGTGATCGACAAGGACGTGAAGCAGATCACGCGCGTCGCCGACCGGCACTACGTGCTGGAGAAGGGGCGCGTGGCGTGGAGCGGCAGCTCCGCCGACCTGGCGGGGAACGAGGACGTGCAGCGCCGCTATCTCGGCGTCTAGCGTCTCGGCCGCGGCGCGCCGCGGTCCGCGCCCCTCGCTCGCCCCCGCCCGCGCGGGAGCGGGCCTAGAACAGGTCGAAGTACTCCCGCTGCTCCCACTCCGAGACTTCGAGGTTGAAGCGCGCGAGCTCGGCGTCCTTGAGCCGGCAGTAGTAGTCCACGAACGCCCGACCGAGGCCCGCCCCGAGCACCGCGTCGGCGCGCAGCGCCGCGACCGCCTCGCCGAGCGTGCGCGGCAACGGCGCGCCGGTCGAATCGTAGGGCGTGTCGTCGGGCGGGCCGGGATCGAGCCGGCGCTCGAGACCGTCGAGCCCCGACCAGATCTGCGCGGCGAAGTAGAGATAGGGGTTCGCCGCCGGCTCGCCGGCGCGGTTCTCGATGCGCGTGCCCGGGTCGCCCGGCCCGCCGATCACCCGCAGCATCGCGCCGCGGTTCTCGCGCCCCCAGATCGCGCGCTCGGGGGCGAGCGAGTGCGGGCGGTAGCGGCGGTAGCCGTTGATCGTCGGCGTGGAGAGCGCCGCGGCGCCGTGCGCGTGGGCGAGCAGCCCGGCGAGGAACCGCCGGCCGACCTCCGAGAGCGCGGCGCCCGCCTCCGCCGGGACGAAAGCGTTCGCGCCGTCTGAGGCGCGCTTGAGCGACTGGTGCAGGTGCCAGCCGCTCGACATCGCGTTCGGCAGGCGCGGGCGGCACATGAAGGTCGCGTGGTACCCGTGGCGCCGGCAGATCTGCTTCGCCGCCGCGCGGAAGAGCACCATCGCGTCGGCCGAGCCGATGCCCGGCAGCGCGCCGAGCGTGAACTCGATCTGGCTCGGGCCGTACTCGCACTCGATCGAGCGCAGCGGGAGCCCGAGCGCGGCGAGGTCGCGGCGCAGCAGCTCCGCCACCGGGTCGAGCAGGTCGTAGCGCTGCTCGGTCAGGTACTGGTAGCCCTGCGTGAGCAGCGCCACCTCGGGCGGCGGACCCGGCTGCCCCGCGTCCTCCGGGCGGGTCCTCGCGTCCAGCAGCCGGTACACGTGGAACTCGATCTCGAGCCCGGCGAGGTACTCGAAGCCGTGCGCGGCGAGGCGCTCGAGCGCGCGCCGCGCCAGGGCGCGCGTGCCGAACGGCACCGCGGCGCCGTCCGGGAACCACGGCTCGCACAGGAGCCACCCCGTTCCCGGCGACCACGGCAGCATGCGGAAGCTCAGCGGGTCGGCGACGATCAGCGCGTCGGCGCCCGCGTGCATCTCCGGCATGCCGAACCCGCCTCCGGGAGTGAACACGGGAAAGACGGTCTTGTGCGAGGTGTCTTTCGCGAACAGCGTGGTGGTGATGGTCACGCCCTCTTCGAGCGCGCGCGGCAGCTCCGCCGCGGTGATCGTCTTGCCGCGCAGCACGCCGTGCTGGTCGGGAAACGAGAAGCGCACCACCTCGATCCCGCGCTGCCGCGCGTCCCGCGCGAGCTCGCGCGCGGCGGCGCGCTGCTCGGCGCTCCAGAGCCCGTGCCGCTCGACGAAGCTCATGGCCGGCTCAGGCGGTCGCGACCGGCGCGAGCGGGTCGGGCAGCGCCGCCGCCCAGGGCGAGCCCGCGCGCCGCTCGCGGT
>JAGVSZ010000480.1 GCA_019137045.1 Betaproteobacteria bacterium | reverse complement strand
GCCCAGCTCGTCGCAGGCGCGCTTGAGCTCCGCCACTGCCAGTTTCGCGTGCTGCCAGGGAAGCGAGCAGAGGAAACGGATGCGGTCCGGATAGCGCCTCTGCTGCGCGGCCATGTCGTCGTTCACCAGCCGGGCGGCCTCCAGGCTCTGGCGCCCGGAGCCCCAGAACACGTTCGGGCTCGTGAGGCTCACGATCGCGATGTCCACTCCCGCCTTGTCCATCGCCCGGATGCGCAGGTCGTAGTCGAACATGCCCGGCGTCAGCGTCATGAACGGCGCCCCGTCCTTGTGGATGCCCATCTGGCCGCCGACCACCTTCTTCACCGTGTAGCCGCCGCCGTTCCTCTTCAGCAGGCGCAGGTAGCCGTCGTTCAGCATGTGGGTGTGGACGTCGATGACCTTCATTTTCCGCGGCGCTCCCAGGCAATGGCGTGAGGTGGTGCGTGCCTCAGTCGACGATCGCGCCGGCTTTGCGCACGACCTCGCCCCAGCGCGCGACTTCGGACTTGACGTAGGACTGCAGCTCGGCGACCGGCGGGGTGGCGATCGGGATCATGCCGATCTTGCCGATCCTCTCCCTGATTTCCGGCAGCGCCTCGATCTGCACGAGCGTCCCGTGCAGCTTGTCGACCACCGGCTTGGGCGTGCCGGCGGGCGCGACCAACCCCTGCCAGGCGACCGCTTCGAAGCCCGGAACGGTTGCGGCGATCGTGGGCACGCCGGGCAGTTGCGCCACGACCTCGTGCGACGAGACGCCGAGCGCGCGGATCCGGCCGGCCTTGATGAATTCCTGCGACGGCGGTATGTCGGTGAACATCAGCGGAATTCGCCCGGCGATGAGCTCGGTGAGGGCAGGGGCGCTGCCCTTGAAGGGCACGTGCAGCATGTCGGTGCCGGTCATGGACTTGAAGAGCTCCATGAACAGGTGGTGGGGCGAGCCCGCACCGGCCGAGCCGAACGAGAGCTTGCCCGGATTGGCGCGCGCGTAGGCGACCAGCTCCGCCGTCGACTGCACCGGCAGCGAGGGGTTGACGACCAGCACGAACGGGACGTTGGCGACGAGCGCGAGCGGCACGAAGTCCCGCGCCGGATCGTAGGGCAGCTTCCTGAACAGCGTGGCGTTGATGGCGAGCGGCGTGCTCGTGCCCATCAGCAGCGTGTAGCCGTCGGGCGTCGCCCTGGCAACGGCGTTGGCGCCGATGACCGCCCCCGCGCCGGGGCGGTTCTCGATGACGACCGGTTTGCCTAGCCGCTCCTCGAGCTTCTGGCCGAACATGCGCGCCAGGGTGTCGGTCCCGCCGCCGGGCGCGTACGGCACGACGATCGTGATGTTGCGCGCGGGAAAGTCGTCCGCCCGCGCGGCCGGGAGCATCGCCCCCGCGGCGCAAAGCGCACCTAGAACCCCGACGATCCGGCCAACGAGAGCGACTGGTCGCATGACGTCCTCCATTTCTCCAGCGAATGGTAACGGCGAGCAAGGCATCTGCTCCACCGGAAAACGCTTCCTCTTTGCGGCAGCCCGGCCTTCCCGCATTTGTTCCGGACGATACGGTCTCGGCTAACGCCGCCCGGGCGCGCGCGGACCGCCCTCGTTGCCCGGCGCATCCTCCCCGGCCCGCCGCCGCGGCCACCAGCGCTCGAGCATCGCCGCCGCCCACTCCCGCCCGCCGAGCCCGAACGCGAGCGCGAGGGCGAACACCACGCCGGCGAGCACGATGAGGAAGCTCTCGCGGATGATCGCGCCGCCGACGCCCATCTGGTCGAAGGCGATCAGCACCACGAACGCGAGGATCGCGTACTGCGCGATGCGGGCGAGCAGCTCCGCGTCGCCGGCGGCCACCCCGACGTTGCGGCAGTAGGTGCCCACGGTGGTGGCGATGAAGCGCGCGAAGTAGGCGCCGAAGGCGAGGATCAGGAGCGCCACCACGACGTGCGGCACGAACAGCACCACCTTCTGCAGCAGGTCGGTGATGTAGGTGAGGCCGAGCCCGTTGAACGCGATGATCAGCGCGGCGAGGATCACCAGCCAGTAGACGAGCGCGCCGAAGATGCCGGTGGTGTCGGAGCGGATGCCGCCCTGCTGCAGGAATCCGTCCATGCCGGCGCGCTCGGTCAGCACGTTGAAGTTGACCGCGCGCAGGCCGCGCACGACGGCGAAGCGGGCGAGCCGCGCGAGCAGCCAGCCGCCGATCAGCACCACCAGCGCGAGAACGAGGCGCGGCAGGAAGGCGCCGACCTCCACCAGCAGGGCGCGCACCGGTTCGAACAGCATGTCGAGCTTGTCCATGGGGCCTCCGTGTGCCGCGGGCCGGGCGCGCTCAGGCGCCGCCCGCCAGGGCGTTGATGCCGGCGAGCGGGACGCGCACCCAGGCCGGGCGGTTGTCGAGTTCGTAGCGCAGCTCGTACAGCGCCTTCTCGAGCTCGAACAGCTCGACGAGCCCGCGCACGGCGTCGAGCGAGGGATGGAGCCCGGCGCCGCGCGCGACCTCGTCGTAGCCGGCGAGGAACGCGCCGCGCGCCTGCGCCTCCCATCCGGCGGCGAGCGGCGCGAGCTTCGCCGCGTCCTTGCCGTCGCGCGCCGCGCGCTCGAGCGCGGTCCAGCGCGCATAGCCGAACGAGCGCAGCATGCCGGCGACGTCGCGCAGCGCGCTGTGCTTCGCGCGCCGCTCGGCGAGCGGCCGCGCCGGCTCGCCCTCGAAGTCGATGATCACGAAGTCGTTGCTCGCCACCAGCACCTGCCCGAGGTGGTAGTCGCCGTGGTGGCGGGTCTTGGCGAGCCCGGCGTCGGGCGCGCGCGTCGCGTCGATTCTCAGCGCGAGCGCGTCGCGCCAGGCGAGCGCGGCCTGCGCCTCCTCCCGCACCGGGACGGGCAGCTCCCCGAGCCGCCGCTCGAGCAGCGCGAGGGTGTCGCGCAGGTCCGCGCGCACGCGCGCCTGCCACGCCGCGAGGTCGCCGGGCTCGAGCGGGACGGGGTCGAAGGCGGGGTCGCCGGTCTGGAGCGCGAACGCCCGGTGCAGCTCGGCGGTGCGCACCCCCAGCGTGTGCACGAGCGAGAGGTAGCCGCCGTGCGCGTCCGCGGGCGGCGCGTCGGCGGCGGTGCGGTGCTCCTCGAGGTGCCGGTCGAGGTAGTCGAGCGTGTAGGCCCAGCCGTCGCCCTGGTTCGCGACGTAGGCCTGCAGCAGCGCCACCGTCGTCACCGTCCCGTCGGCGCCGGCGTATTCCCACGCGCCCGCCACCGGCACGCAGTGCTCGAAGCCGGCCACCTCGCTCAGGAAGCGGCCGACCTCGAGCTCCGGGTTGACCCCGGGCCGCAGCCGGCGATAGGCCTTGAGGAAGAGCCGCTCGCCGATGGTGAGGACGGTGTTGCTCGACTGCGCCTGCGGCCGGCCGACCGGGAGCCGGGCGAAGTCGCCGCCGGCGATCCGTCCGAACGCCCGGGTCGGGGCGAAGCGCAGCGTGCCCTGCGCGGTCGCGATCACGCGCTGCGCCGGCATCGCCTCGATCACCGCGCGGGCGAACGCCTCGTCGCCGAACGCGTCGGCCATCACGCCGACGTTCGCCTGCTGGCGCACCTTGGCGAGCGCGGCGGGCGCGAGCGCCTTCATGCGCCCCTCGTCGCGGTCCTCCCAGGCGAGCGCGAGCGGCAGCTGGTAGCGCGCGCTCTCGCCGCCGGCGTCGACCTCGACCTGCGCGATGAGCCAGCTCTCGCCGTGCGACTCCCAGATGACGTGGTCGACGACGCGCACCCGCCCGAGCGGCTCGCCCTTCGCGCCGTACCAGCGCTGCGCGGCGACGAACTGCGGCAGGACCTCGGTCTCGAACTGCTCGCGCACGCGCTGCGCCATGCCGATGCGCCACGGCACCACCTTGTCGCGGAACAGGCTCGCCCAGCCGTCGAACAGCACCATCACCGGCAGATCGTCGCGCGCGCCGCTCTCGGCGTGCCAGTCCGGCACCGGCGCGTCGGTCGCGAGTCGGAACCAGTAGAACCCGTGCCGCGGCAGGGTGAGGAGGTAGGGCAGCTCGCCGATGGGCGGGAACGGCGTGCGCCCGAGCATCTCGACCGGCACGCGGCCCTTGAAGCGCGCGAGGTCGAGCTCCACCGGCTGCGCCGAGCGACCGAGGTTGGCGACGCACAGGATGGCCTCGTCGCCGAGCTCGCGCAGGTAGGCGAGCACCTTGCGGTTGCCCGGCTTCAGGAACACGAGCCGCCCGCGCCCGAACGCCCGGCTCTCCCTGCGCACCGCCAGCAGCCGGCGCATCCAGTTGAGGAGCGAGGAGGGCTCGCGCGACTGCGCCTCGACGTTCACCGCCTCGTAGCCGTACACCGGGTCCATGATCGGCGGCAGGAACAGGCGCTGCGGGTCGGCGCGCGAGAAGCCGGCGTTGCGGTCCGGGCTCCACTGCATCGGCGTGCGCACGCCGTTGCGGTCGCCGAGGTAGATGTTGTCGCCCATGCCGATCTCGTCGCCGTAATAGACGATCGGCGAGCCGGGCATCGAGAACAGCAGGCTGTTCATCAGCTTGATGCGCTCGGCGTCGTTCTCCATCAGCGGCGCGAGGCGGCGGCGGATGCCGAGGTTGATGCGCGCGCGCGCGTCGGCGGCGTACATGCGGTACATGTAGTCGCGCTCGCGGCTGGTGACCATCTCCAGCGTCAGCTCGTCGTGGTTGCGCAGGAAGATCGCCCACTGGCAGCCCGCCGGGATGTCGGGCGTCTGCTCCATGATCTCCATGACCGGGTGCCGGTCCTCCTGCGCGATCGCCATGTACATGCGCGGCATCAGCGGGAAGTGGTAGGCCATGTGGCACTCGTCGCCGGCGCCGAAGTACTCGGCCACGTCCTCCGGCCACTGGTTCGCCTCGGCCAGCAGCAGCCGGTCGCGGTAGCGCGCGTCGAGCGCCGCGCGCAGCCGCTTGATCACCGCGTGCGTCTCGCGCAGGTTCTCGTTCGAGGTGCCTTCGCGCTCGCACAGGTACGGGATCGCGTCCAGCCGGAACCCGTCCACGCCCATGTCGAGCCAGAAGCGCATGGTGCGGAACATCGTCTTCAGCACCTGCGGGTTGTCGAAGTTGAGGTCGGGCTGGTGGCTGAAGAAGCGGTGCCAGTAGTAGCGCTTGGCCACCTCGTCCCACGCCCAGTTCGAGCTCTCGGTGTCGGTGAAGATGACGCGCGTGCCGGCGTAGCGCTTCGGGTCGTCGCTCCAGACGTAGTAGTCGTGCTTGCTCGTGCCGCGCGGGGCGCGGCGCGCGGCCTGGAACCACGGGTGCTGGTCGGAGGTGTGGTTGACGACCAGCTCGGTGATCACCCGCAGCCCGCGGTGGTGCGCCTCGCGCACGAAGGTGCGGAAGTCGTGGCGCGTTCCGTACTGCGGGTGGACGTTGTGGTAGTCGGCGACGTCGTAGCCGTCGTCCTTGAGCGGGGAGGGATAGAACGGCATCAGCCAGATGGTGTCGACCCCCAGCTCCTTGACGTAGTCGAGCTTCGAGGTGAGGCCGCGGAAGTCGCCGATGCCGTCGTCGTTGGAGTCGAAGAACGCCTTGACGTGCAGCTGGTAGATGACCGCGTCCTTGTACCAGAGCGCGTCCGCGCCGGCCGCGGCGAGCGCGTTCCCGTCCCCGGCCTCGGGCAGCGCGAAGTGCACGGTCTGTTCCATCCGCCAGGCCTCCCGGCCGCTACAGGAAGTAGTCGAAGTCGCGCTCGCTGCGCACCCGCCGCCGCAGACGGAAGACGTGCGCCGGCGAGCGCTGCGGGTCGAGGCGCACGAAGTTGCGCGGCCCGCTCCACAGGTAGCGCGCGCCGGTCAGCAGCTCGTGCATCTGGTAGGGCGAGTGCGCGTCGATGCCGAGCGCCGCCGTGTCGAGCTCGACCCAGCCCGACTGGACGTGGTACGGGTCCAGGTTCACCACCGTCACGATCGCGTTGTCGCCGTCCGGCGTCGTCTTTCCATAGCAGATGATGCTCTCGTTGTCGACCGGGTAGAACGCGAGCGACCCGTCGCGCTGCAGCGCCGGGTTCTCGCGGCGTGCCCGGTTCACCCGCGCGATCAGCGCGGCGAGGCTGTCGGGACGGTCGAGGTCCCAGCTGCGCAGCTGGTACTTCTCGGAGTCGCGGTACTCCTCGCTGCCCGGCTCGCGCGCCTCGCGCTCGCAGAGCTCGAACGCCGGCCCGTAGATGCCGTAGCTCGCGGCGAGCGTGGCGGCGAGCACCAGGCGCGCGATGAACGCCGGCCGGCCGCCGAACTGCAGGTACTCGGTCAGGATGTCGGGCGTGTTGGGCCACACGTTGGGCCGGAAGTACTCGCGCCCCGGCCCGTGCGCGAGCTCGGTGAAGTACTCGGTGAGCTCGTGCCTGGTGTTGCGCCAGGCGAAGTAGGTGTACGACTGCGTGTAGCCGAGCTTCGCCAGGCGCTGCATCACCTTCGGCCGGGTGAACGCCTCGGCGAGGAAGATCAGGTCGGGGTGCGCGCGCTTCAGCGCCGCGATCGCCCACTCCCAGAACGGGAACGCCTTGGTGTGCGGGTTGTCGACGCGGAAGATCCTCACCCCCTCGTCGATCCAGAACCCGAACACGCTCGCGAGCTCCGCCCACAGTCCGCGCCAGTCGTCGCTCTCGAAGTCGAACGGGTAGATGTCCTGGTACTTCTTGGGCGGGTTCTCGGCGTACTGCACCGAGCCGTCCGGCCTCCGCTCGAACCACTCCGGGTGGGCGCCGACGTACGGATGGTCGGGCGCGCACTGGAACGCGACGTCGAGCGCCACTTCCATGCCGTGGGCGCGCGCGGCGGCGAGGAGGCGGCGGAAGTCCTCGAGCGTGCCGAGCTCGCGGTGCACCGCCTTGTGCCCGCCCTCGGCCGCGCCGATCGCCCACGGGCTGCCGACGTCGGCGGCGGTCGCGACGAGCGTGTTGTTCGGCCCCTTGCGGCTCGCGCGCCCGATCGGGTGGATCGGCGGCAGGTAGAGCACGTCGAATCCCATCGCGGCGACGTAGGGCAGGCGCGCCTCGCAGTCGCGGAACGTGCCGTGGCGCCCGGCCTCGGGCGCGGTCGAGCGCGGAAAGAGCTCGTACCAGGTGCTGAAGCGGGCGCGCTCGCGGTCGACCTCGAGCGGGAACTCGACCGGGCAGGTGAACGCGAAGCGCCGGTCGGGGTGGCGCGCGGCGACCGCCGCGAGCGCCTCGTCGAGCCCGGCCTGGCGCAGCGTCTGCGCGTCGCCGCCGCGGCGCAGGCGCGCGGCGGCGGCCTCGAGCAACG
>JAGVSZ010000317.1 GCA_019137045.1 Betaproteobacteria bacterium | reverse complement strand
CACAGGTTCATCATCCTGCGCACGGCGAGCGCGCCGTCGCGCACCACCGGGCGCTCGGCGATGCGGCTCGTGCCGACGATGGCGACCTCGGGGGGGTTGATGATCGGCGTGCTCGCCACGCCGCCGAGCGCGCCGAGGCTGGTGATCGTGATGGTCGAGCCGACGAGCTCGGCGCGCGTCGCGCGGCCCGCGCGCGCCGCGCCGGCGAGGCGCTCCACCTCGGCCGCGCACTCCCACAGGTCGCGCGCCTGCGCGTTGGCCACGACCGGCACCATGAGCCCGCTCGGCGTCTGCGTCGCGATGCCGATGTGGACCGCGGCGTGGCGCCGCACGACCCCCCGCGCGTCGTCGAAGCGCGCGTTGATCTCGGGATGCGCGGCGGCCGCGCGCACGATCGCGCGCATGAGGAACGCGAGCGGCGTGAGCTTCGCGCGCCGGCCGGCGTGCCGTTCGTTCAGCGCCGCGCGCAGCGCCTCGAGCACGGTGAGGTCGACCTCCTCGACGTACGAGAAGTGCGGGATGCGGCGCGTCGCCTCCTGCATGCGCTCGGCGATGCGCTGGCGCACGCCGACGATGCGGTGCTCCTCGACGATCTCGTGCCGCGTCCCCGCGGCGTCCTGCGCCACCTCCCGCGCACGGTGGCGCGCGGCCTCGAGGAACGCGTCGAGATCGGCGTGCGTCACGCGCCCGCCGGGGCTCGGCACGGCGGCGAGGTCGACGCCGAGCGTGCGCGCGCGTTTGCGCACCGCCGGGGCGGCGAGCGGCTTCGCGGCTGCGGGTCTGTCCGCAGGCGCGGCTTGCGCCGGCCGGGGTTGCTCCGGCGGCGCTTGCTCCGGCGCCGCTGCCGCGACGGCGCCGGCTTCGCCGACCGCTTCGCTCTCGAGGACCACGAGCTCGGCGCCCACGGCGACCTTTGCGCCCGGCTCGCCATGGATCGAGAGCACGGTCCCCGCGGCGGGCGACGGCAGCTCGACCACCGCCTTGTCGGTCTCCACGGAGACGAGCCCCTGATCCTCCGCGACGCGCTCGCCCGGCGCGACGAGCCACTCGACGATGGTCGCCTCGGCGGCGCCCTCGCCCACGTCGGGCAGCTTGAAGACGAGCCGGCCCATGCTCAGCCCTCCGTTGCCCGGCGCAGCGCGCGCCCCACGCGCGCCGGGCCGGGGAAGTACTGCCATTCGAACGCGTGCGGGTACGGCGTGTCCCAGCCGGTCACGCGCTCGATCGGCGCCTCGAGGCTGTAGAAGCAGCGCTCCTGCACCACGGCCGCGAGCTCCGCGCCGAAGCCGCCGGTGCGCGTCGCCTCGTGCACGATCACGCAGCGCCCGGTCTTCTCCACCGAGGCGGCGATCGCGTCGGCGTCGAGCGGGCGCAGCGTGCGCAGGTCGATCACCTCCGCGTCGACGCCGGTCTCCTGCGCCGCGGCGAGCGCGACGTGCACCATCGTCCCGTAGGCGAGCACCGTGACGTCGGCCCCCGCGCGCGCGACGCGCGCCGCGCCGATCGGAACGCGGTAATGCTCGCCCGGCACCGCGCCGAGAGGATGCTTCGCCCACGACACCGCCGGCCGCTCGGGATGGCCGTCGAAGGGTCCCTGGTAGAGGCGCTTCGGCTCGAAGAACACCACCGGGTCGTCGTCCTCGATGGCGGAGATGAGCAGGCCCTTCGCGTCGTACGGGTTGGACGGAATCACGGTCTTCAGGCCGCACACGTGGGTGAACAGCGCCTCGGGGCTCTGGCTGTGCGTCTGCCCGCCGAAGATGCCCCCGCCGCAGGGCGCGCGCACGGTGACCGGCGCCCACCATTCCCCCGCCGAGCGGTAGCGCAGGCGCGCCGCCGCGGACACGAGCTGGTCCATCGCGGGATAGATGTAGTCCGCGAACTGCACCTCGGCCACCGGCCGCAGGCCGTACGCGCCCATGCCGACCGCGATGCCGAGGATGCCGCCCTCGGCGATCGGCGCGTCGAAGACGCGCTGCGCGCCGTACTTGCGCTGCAGGCCGTCGGTGACGCGGAACACGCCGCCGAAGTAGCCGACGTCCTCGCCGAAGACCACCACGTCGGGGTCGCGCCCGAGCATCACGTCCATCGCCGAGTTGAGCGCCTGCACCATGTTCATCGCCGGCATGGCTACCTCCCCCCGAGGAGCTCGTCGCGCTGGCGGCGCAGCTCGGCGGGCATCTCCCGGTAGACGTCCTCGAACATCGAGGCGACCGGCGGCAGGGGGCCGCGGTCGAGCGTGCCCTTCGCCTCGGCCTCCCGGTTCGCGGCGCGCACCTGCTCCTCGACTTCCTTGCGCATCGCCTCGTGCTGCGCCTCGGACCACTCGCCGCGCCCGACCAGGTGGTCCTTCAGCCTGCGGATCGGGTCCCCGAGCGGCCACTTCTCCCACTCGTCGGCGGGCCGGTAGCGGCTCGGGTCGTCGGCGGTCGAGTGCGCCGTGGCGCGGTAGGTGAACAGCTCGATCAGCGTCGGCCCGAGGTTGCTGCGCGCGCGCTCCGCCGCCCAGCGCGTGACCGCGCAGGTCGCGAGGAAATCGTTGCCGTCCACGCGCAGCGCCGGGACGCCGTAGCCGATGCCGCGCGCAGCGAAGGTGGACTCGTCGCCGCCGGCGATGCCCTGGTAGCACGAGATCGCCCACTGGTTGTTCACCACGTTGAGGATCACCGGCGCGTGGTAGACCGACGCGAACGTGAGCGCGTGGTGGAAGTCGGGCTCGGCGGTCGCGCCCTCGCCGGTCCACGCCGCGGCGATGCGGTGATCGCCCTTGTACGCCGAGGCCATCGCCCAGCCCACCGCCTGGCTGAGCTGGGTGCCGAGGTTGCCCGAGAGCGAGAAGAACCCCGCCGCGCGGCTCGAGTAGAGCACCGGCATCTGCCGTCCCTTGAGCCGGTCGGCGGAGTTCGAGTACACCTGGCACATCATGTCCACGAGCGGCCAGTCGCGCGCGATGAGCAGCCCGCTCTGCCGGTAGGTGGGGAACACGACGTCGTCGCGCTCGAGCGCGCAAGCCTGGCCGACCGCGACCGCCTCCTCGCCGGTGGAGCGCATGTAGAACGAGGTCTTGCCCTGGCGCTGCACGCGGTACATGCGCTCGTCGTACGCGCGCGTCAGCGCCATCGCGCGCAGCCCGCGGCGCAGCGTGTCCGCATCGAGCTGCGGGTCCCAGGGCCCGACCGCCGTCCCCTCGTCGTCCAGCACCCGGATCAGCGCATAGGCGAGGTCGCGCATCGCGAACGCGCCGCTGTCGACGGGAGGCCGCTCGACGCTGCCCGCCCGCGGCAGGCGCAGGTGGCTGAAGTCGGCGGCCTCGCCGGGCCGGTGCTTCGGCTCGGGGATGTGCAGCCGCAGTACTGGGGACCGGTCCATGTGCCCTCCATGCCCTCATGGAAACGGGGAAGCGGCTCGCGCGCCGGCGGCCTGCGACGGGCGTCCGGCTACGGCCGTGTGCATCGCCCTTCTGGACTCATTGGAACCGCGCGCGCGGGAAACGTTCCGGCGCGCGCAGCCGCCGCGCCGGGCGAAACGAACGCGATCCGAAGCGGTCACACCCTCGGGCGCGCCGCCGGCGGAGTGCCCGCGCAACCTGCGCGCGCCGGTCCAGTGCGACCCCGGACCGGCGCTGAGGTCTGCGGCGATGCGGGGGGATCCCGACGAAGGCGCGCGCGAACGAGGACAATGTCCGGACCGAGGAATTCTCGGGCCAACGAAGGGGAGATTTCCGTGGAACAGACTCTGTATCCGGCCTCCAGCCCCGAGCTCGCCGGCAAACGCAAGCAGCTCGCACCCAAGCCGCTCGAGGCGTTCCAGGCCTTCAGCAAGGCGGTGTTCGCGGACGGCGCGCTGCCGGCGAAGACCAAGCAGCTGATCGCGGTGGCGGTCGCGCACGTCACGCAGTGCCCGTACTGCATCCGCGGCCACACCGAGGCGGCGCTCAAGCGCGGCGCGACCGAGCAGGAGATCATGGAGGCGATCTGGGTCGCCGCGGAGATGCGCGCCGGGGGCGCCTACGCCCACTCCGCGCTGGCGATCGACGTCATGAACCGTTCGACCCCGGCCTGAGGAGCGCGAACGAGCCATGCCCGACGAACGAGACCGCGCGCCGCACGGCACGCATGCGCGCATCGACCACTACGCGGTCGCGCCCGGCGCCATCGCCGCGCTGCGCGGACTGGAGACGTACGTCCGCAACTGCGGCATCGAGCACGCGCTGCTCGAGCTGGTGAAGATGCGCGCGTCGCAGATCAACGGCTGCGCCCGCTGCCTCGACATGCACAGCAAGGATGCGCGCGCCGCGGGCGAGACCGAGCAGCGCCTGTACCTGCTCTCCGCCTGGCGCGAAGCGCCTTGCTACGGCGCGCGCGAGCGCGCCGCGCTCGCCTGGACCGAGGCGCTGACGCTCGTCTCGACCAACGACGTCCCCGACGAGGTCTACCGGCTCGCGCGCGCGCATTTCAGCGAGAAGGAGCTGGTCGATCTCTCGCTCGCGATCGTGGCGATCAACGGCTGGAACCGGCTCGCGATCGCGTTCCGCGCGGAGGTGGGCGGCCATCAGCCGCAGAAGCGGCGTCCGGCATGATCGCCGCGGCGGCGCCGGGCGCACGCCGCAGGTTGCGCCGCCCGCGCGGGATCCCGGCACCGGCTGCGCCCACCCCGGCGTCCGGGTTCGCGCGCGCCGGGGAGTGACCCGCCCGCCGCCCGACTGCGCGCGAGCGGCGACGAGACGACATGAGCGAGGCCGAACACGCCCCCGGGCACCCCGGGATTTCGCCGCGCTGGACCACCAGCGCGAAAGCCGGCGTGGGCACGGCGCTCGACCGGCAGAGCCAGCTGTGGTTCACGCTCAGCCACGGCATCGTCAACGAGGTCTACTACCCGCGCGTCGACCACGCCTGCGTCCGCGACCTGGGCCTGATGGTGGCCGGCGCGGGCGGCTTCTTCTCGGAGGAGAAGCGCCACGCGCGCTCGCAGGTGTCGATGGCGGGCGCCGGCATCCCCCTCTATCGCCTGGACAACCAGTGCGACCAGGGCCGATACCGCATCGAGAAGGAGATCTTCGCGCATCCGTACCGCGACGCCCTGATCCAGCGCACCGGCTTCCGGCCGGTCGTCGGGGCGCTCGCGGACTACCGCGTCTATGCCCTGCTCGCGCCCCACATCGGCAATCGCGGCGGGGGCAACAACGCCTGGGTGGGCGACTACAAGGGCGCCCCGATGCTGTTCGCGGAGCGCGACGGCATCGCGCTCGCGCTGGCGTGCTCGGCGCCCTGGCTCAACCGCTCGGTGGGTTTCGTCGGCGCCTCCGACGGGTGGCAGGACGTGGCGCGCCACGGACGCATGACCTGGGCCTATCGCCGGGCCGAGAACGGCAACGTGGCGCTGACCGGCGAGATCGATCTCGCGGCCTGCGCGGGCCACTTCACCCTCGCCCTCGGGTTCGGGCTCACGCCCGCCGAGGCCGGCAACCGCGCGCTCGCGACCCTGCAGGACGACATCGACCAGCTGCGCGACGCGTACGTCGGGCAGTGGCAGGCGTGGCAGGACGCGCTGCTGCCGCTGGAGGCGACCGCGCCGGTCGAGCGGGACCTGTTCCGCATCAGCGCCGCGGTGCTGCGCGTCCACGAGGCCAAGAAGTTCCCGGGCGGCATCATCGCCAGCCTCTCGGTGCCGTGGGGTTCGTCCAAGGGCGACGACGATCTCGGCGGCTATCACCTGGTCTGGCCGCGCGACCTGGTCGAGACGGCCGGCGGACTGCTCGCCGCGCGCGCCCACGACGACGCGCTGCGCGTGCTCCGCTTCCTGCAGGCGGCGCAGGAAGCCGACGGGAGCTGGGCGCAGAACATGTGGCTCGACTGCAGCCCGTACTGGCACGGCTCGCAGATGGACGAAGCGGCGCTTCCCGTCCTGCTGGTGGGCCTCGCGCAGCGCGAAGGCGCGCTCGGCGCGCAGGACCTCGCGCACTTCTGGCCGATGGTCCGGCGCGCGGCGAGCTTCATCGTGCGCGATGGACCGGTGACGCAGCAGGACCGCTGGGAGGAAGACGCCGGCTACTCGCCTTTCACGCTCGGGGCGGAGATCAGCGCGCTCGTCGAGGCGGCGACGCTCGCGCGGATCATGCGCGACGAGGCCGCGGCCGCCTATCTGCTGGAGACGGCCGACGCCTGGAATGCGGGCATCGAGCGCTGGACCTACGTGCAGGGCACGGACCTGGCGACCCGCGTCGGCGTGGACGGCTATTACGTGCGCATCGCCCCGCCCGATGCGGCGCAGGCCTCGTCTCCGGCCGGCGGCTACGTCCCGATCAAGAACCGCCCGCCGGGGCAGGACTGCCGCCCGGCCGCGCAGATCGTGAGCCCCGACGCGCTCGCCCTGGTCCGGTTCGGACTGCGCGCGCCGGACGATCCGCGCATCGTGAACACGGTCAAGGTCATCGACGCGCTCCTCGCGGTGGAGACGCCTAGCGGCCCGTCGTGGCACCGGTACAACGGCGACGGCTACGGCGAGCACGCCGATGGCGCGCCCTTCGACGGCACCGGCGTGGGGCGGCTGTGGCCGCTGCTGACGGGCGAGCGCGCCCACTACGAGCTGGCGGCGGGGCGGCCCGCGGAGGCGCGGCGGCTGTGCCGGGCGATGGCGGCCTTCGCCAACGACGGCGGCCTGATCTCCGAGCAGGTCTGGGACGCGCCCGACATCCCGGAGCGGGAGCTCCGCTGCGGGCGGCCGTCGGGCTCGGCCATGCCGCTCGTCTGGGCGCACGCGGAGTACCTCAAGCTGCGCCGCTCGCTGGCGGAGGATCGCGTGTTCGACCTGCCGGTCAACGCGGCCCGGCGCTACCTGGCCGAGGCGGCCGGACCGCCGCGTTCGGTCTGGCGCTTCAACCAGAAGCTGCGGTCGATTCCGGCCGGCCGCACCCTGCGCATCGAGACCCTCCAGCGCGCCGTCGTGCACTGGAGCAGCGACGGCTGGCGGACCGCGCACGACACCGAGACGCGCGACTCGACCCTCGGCGTCTGCTACGTGGACCTGCCGTCCGGATCCCTCCCGTCGCACGCGCGCATCGACTTCACGTTCTACTGGCCGCTCGCGAACCGCTGGGAGGGAAAGGACTTCGCAATCACGGTCGAATGAGCGGGAAAGGCGGCGAACGTCGCCGGCATTGTCGACTCGCGGATGGCGCGGGCGCACCCGCGCCTCACCACAGGTAGAACATCTCCAGCCAGAGCCACACGACGAGCGCCATGGCCGCGACGACGGCGGCGACGGCGGCGAGCCGGCGCCA